>JAQXDR010000077.1 GCA_029251265.1 Pseudoprimorskyibacter sp.
CAGAGACTTGTACTATCTATGCGATAGCCTTTGTCTAGCAGCCATTCGGGCACCTGTTAGACAGGTTTTAACGACTTGGTGTTCGTAAACTACGAAGATTCGTATAAATTATAATTTTGAATTGGTTGAAAAATGACATTTGAGCAATTGCGTACTTTTCTTTGGGTTGCAAGACTGGGTGGCTTTCGCAAAGCCTCGGATCGATTGAACCTGTCGCAGCCGGCAGTCTCTACCCGTATCTCCAATTTGGAACAAGAATTGGAAGCGACATTATTCGAAAGAGGGCCTGGTGAACTCTTTCTCACAAAAAAGGGACAACAGCTTTTGGGGTATGCCGAGCAGATGTTGTTTGTGGAAGAAGAAATAAAGCAACGCGTCGCGAACCCTTCTGAAACCGAGGGATTGTTCAGGGTAGGAGCGTCCGAGACAATAGCACAGGCTTGGCTGCCAGCCTTTATCCAGGCCTTCAGTACCTATTTTCCACGGGTAAACATTGACCTTACCGTTGATATCTCTCTCAACTTACGCGCAGCGGTATTAGAGAGGCGTCTTGACTTGGCGTTTCTGATGGGACCGATTTCGGAATATTCGGTAAAAAATGTTGCCTTGCCGCAGTTTGATTTGCATTGGTACAAATCCAAGCAACTCGGCGATATCGATCTTTCTACCATTCCTATAATTTCTTACTCAAGCCAAACCCGCCCTTACCGCGAATTAACGTCTGAACTCGCACGCCGTGTCGGGCCCAAATCGCGTGTTTTTTCCTCTGCTTCGTTGTCGGCGAGCCTCAAAATGATTGCCGCAGGAATCACTGTCGGGCCATATCCACGGGTCCTGGCAGCCCATCATCTTGAGGCTAACGAAATCGAAGAGTTCGACCCCGGCTTTGTGCCACCACCCCTAGAATTCACAGCGTCGTATTTGGCAGAGCCACACAGCTTTCTCGTTGAAAATAGCGCAGAAATAGCACGTGGGGTTGCTGCGGATTGGCATAGTACTTACCCTAGGTAATTTCAAAATATTTATAGCCATTGATAGATTTATATAATTTGATTGAATGATCGTGCTGTGTGAAGATAACGCCCAACAAGCACGGTGGGACAATGGTCAAGAAAAATCAGCCTGAC
Organism: Pseudoprimorskyibacter sp.; assembly: GCA_029251265.1. Taxonomy (GTDB): domain Bacteria; phylum Pseudomonadota; class Alphaproteobacteria; order Rhodobacterales; family Rhodobacteraceae; genus JAQXDR01. Next base: position 1,128 of record JAQXDR010000077.1, read on the forward strand.
GACGCCTCGCTCTGGTCGAGCGAATCCATTCGAAACCTCATTCGAACTGGGCAACACACGGCCCATACAGCCGGGCTTGCCCCGGGAAAATTACAGTGCAATCTTGCGATCCTGCCTGAAGCCTATGCACTGGACTTTCTGCGGTTTTGCCAACGGAACCCAAAACCATGTCCGCTGGTCGGCGTTGGTGAAACAGGCGATCCAATGCTGCCAACGTTGGGAAATGATATCGACATTCGAACAGATGTTCCACGATATCGGGTTTTTCGTAACGGCGCGTTTGCAGAAGATACGATCAATATCTCTGAGCTTTGGACAGATGATCTTGTTGCCGTGGCTTTGGGATGCTCCTTTACATTCGAAAACGCGCTGATGCGGGCGAATATTCCCGTGCGACATATAGAAATGGGTCGCAATGTGCCCATGTTCCGGACAAATATTGATCTGGTTCCAGCTGGACCTTTTCGTGGCAAGATGGTCGTCACGATGCGCCCTTTGCATCAAGATCAAATCGAACAGGCACGGGCCATCAGTGCCAGATACCCACAAGCACACGGGGCGCCGATTGCTGTAGGAGATCCATCAGCCATAGGCATTTGTGATCTTGCAAAGCCAGATTTCGGTGATCCTGTAGACATCAAATCAGACGAAGTCCCGGTTTACTGGGCTTGTGGCGTGACGCCACAAAACGTTCTTCGGGCTGCGCGACTGCCAATCTGCATCACACATGCTCCGGGGCATATGCTGATCACTGATGTCGCCGAAGACGCAGAAACAACAATCTTTCAAAAATAAAACCAACTAGGAGTGTAGAAATGAAAAGAATGCTGACTGTACTGGCCGCCACCACGGCCCTTGCTGGACCCGCAGTTGCTGAAAACCTGTCTGTCGTGGGCAGCTGGTCAAGCCTTCCGTTGCACAAACAATATGAAGCTCCATTTTGGTCCGAGACACTGCCGGCCTCGGGCGATTTCAATGTTGAACTGACCACGCACAACCAGATGGGACTAGGTGTATCAGAGATCTATCCGCTGTTGGGTCAGGGTGTCTATGATGTGGCAATGACTGTTGCTGATTATGCTGTGGGGGACGCACCGGAGCTGGAAGGTCTGGACGTGCCGCTGCTCGCACTGACTGCGGACGAGGCGCGCGCCATGGTCGACGCTGCGCGTCCTATGGTGTCGGAAATCTATCGTGCACGGTTTAATTCCGAAGTTCTGGCAATTGCGCCATATCCTCCGCAGGTCGTGTTTTGTAACGCTGAAATTGGCAGTTTTTCCGACCTTGAGGGTCTTAAAATTCGCGCCTCGGGACGTATGACCGCGCTGTTTCTTGAGGCGCTTGGCGCCGAAGGTGTGAATGTCTCTTTCTCCGAAGTGCCCGGCGCACTGCAAAACGGTGTCGTTGATTGCGCGGTGACAGGCGCGGGATCAGGGTATTCTGCCGGTTGGTGGGAAGTGTCCACACATCTTTTGCCAATTCCCCTTGGCGGTTGGGATCATGTGGTAACAGCCATGAACGCGGATAAATGGGATGGGCTGAGTGCTGACGATCAGGCTACCATCCGTGGTCAGATTTCTTCAAACTTTGAAGAGCCAGCATGGGCAAGCGCCCAAGATGCCTTGGTCAATGATATCGCGTGTCTTACAGGCAATGGCGATTGCCCAAGCGGTGAGTCACGCAGCATGAACCTTGTTAACATCTCAGATGCTGATTTCGACAAAGCGCGCGGAATCCTGATTGGTGAAGTGCTTCCTGACTGGGCAGAGCGCGCGGGCGACGATTGGGCGTCGCGTTGGAATGACTCTGTCGGACAGGTTGTTGGTGTAGTTATACAATAACCCACGCAGTGACGGATAAGGATGTATGAAAATGGAACTGGCGTTGATTAATACGCTCCGAAAAATCAACCGATTGATCGCTTTGATTGTTGGTCTTGGTCTTCTGGGCATGGCAGCCTTTGTGGTTGCTGATATTGCACTTCGCCAGGTCCACGCCTCTTTTGGCGGCTCTGAAGAGTTGGCGGGCTACGCAATGGCCTTGGTCAGTTCATGGGGTATGGCCTACACGCTGTTAGAGCTGGGCCATATTCGAATTGACCTGATCAGATCGCGCACGTCAGGTACGCTACGTGCGTTGTTCGATATTTTTTCGATGATCGTAATGTCCGGAGTTGTGGTGGTGATTGCCATCAAATGCTGGCCGGTTGTCGCGCGCGCGGTGGAAAACGGCAGCCGCGCGAACACACCGCTTGCCACACCTCTTGCATGGGTCCAAGTGCCTTGGTTTGCAGGATGGGTCTGGTTTGCCGTGGTTGCTTGTCTGATCACGCTTGCCACGATCAGCATGGCTGCGCGCGGACGTGCATCCGAAACGGAGCCTTTCATTGGCGCCTTTGCAGAGCAGGATAGCCTGAAATGATCTCTTTTGTCTCGGCGGGCCTGCTGGCTCTGTTGTCCCTTTCTATTCCTGTGGGCATTGTTTTGTTTCTATTGGGGTTTGGCGTAGATCAGTTTTTCTCTGGATTTCCATTGAGCCGCGCATTGGGCAATATGGTGTGGTCTTCGTCCAGTTCCGCAACCTTGATTGCGATCCCGTTCTTTGTGCTGCTCGGTGAGATTTTAGTAAGGTCAGGGGTTGCGACGCGCACATATGCGGCTTTGGACCGGTGGGTCAGCTGGATGCCCGGTGGTTTGGTACATGCCAATGTTGCCACGGCAACCATGTTTTCGGCCACCTCTGGATCATCTGTTGCTACCGCGGCGACCGTGGCCACCGTTGCAATGCCCCAAGCTGAAAAGCTGAATTATGATCCAAAGCTCTTTTCGGGCGCAATCGCAGCGGGCGGCACGTTGGGAATTATGATCCCGCCATCAATCAACCTGATTGTATATGGGTTCCTGACCCAATCTTCGATCCCGAAACTATTTCTAGCGGGTCTAGTCCCAGGCTTGGTTCTGGCTTTGGCATTTCTTTTAGTGACCGCAATTATTTGTGTGATCCGACCCGATCTGGGAGGTAATCGCCGGGTTTTTTCCTTCTTCCAGATGGCGCGGGCCCTGATCGATCTGGTGCCGATCATGATCCTTTTCGGTTTGATCGTGGGCTCGATCTATGCCGGTTGGGCAACGCCAACCGAAGCCGCAGCCGTGGGTGTTGCCGGGGCTTTAATCATCGCCATGGGCTTTGGCGGCGTCTCCCGGACCATGATGAAAGACAGCTTGCTGGGAACACTTAAAATCACATCTATGATCATGTTGATTATCATCGGGGCGTCGTTTTTGAACTTTACGCTTGCGTCGGCCGGTTTGGGGCGTGAGCTGACAAGCTTTATGCAAGGGCTTGGACTATCGCCCGTTGGGTTTATCCTTGTCGTCGTAGTGTTGTACATCGTGCTTGGGTTTTTTATCGAAACCCTGTCGTTGATGGTTGTCACAATCCCGATTATCGTGCCGATGGTTCTTGAACAGGGCTATGACGTGATCTGGTTTGGCATATTAATGATTGTCCTTATCGAAATGGCGTTGATTACGCCGCCCGTCGGGTTGAACTTGTACGTTGTGCAGGGGGCCCGGAAATCCGGTACGCTGAACGAGGTCATGCTTGGTGCGGTGCCGTACTGCCTTGTGATGTTGGTCATGGCCTTTGCCTTGATTGTGGTCCCGGACATAGCGCTCTGGCTGCCGAACGCAGTCGGCTAAGTTTCAGAAAAATTTATGTAAAAGTAATGCAACCTGCGGGCTGCAAACAAAGGAGATCAGTCTGATGTGGCAATTTTGGGTGGATCGTGGCGGAACCTTTACCGATATAGTTGCAAAGTCGCCGACGGGTGATCTGAGGACACATAAACTTTTGTCCGAAAATCCAGAGGTCTACCCGGACGCAGCGGTACACGGTATTCGCGAACTTCTTGGTCTTATGCCAGATGAGGCCGTGCCAAGCGGTCTGATTAAGGCGGTAAAAATGGGCACAACAGTTGCCACCAATGCGTTGTTAGAACGCAAAGGCGAGCGGACTGTTCTAGCGATAACCAAGGGTTTGAAAGACCTTTTGCGGATAGGATATCAAAATAGGCCAAAATTATTTGATTTGAATATTCAACGTCCTGAACTTCTTTTTGAAGACGTGTTTGAAGTCGACGAACGCCTCGACGCTCAAGGCAGGATTATTGCACCTCTTGATTTGGAAGCAGCACGCACTGCGCTGTGTTGCGCATACGCCAAAGGCTATCGATCTATTGCGATTGCTTTGATGCATAGCTATCGCTTTCCTGATCACGAGAAATGTCTGGGCGACATTGCGCAACAGATTGGTTTCACGCAAATATCACTAAGCCATCAGGCCAGCCCATTGATTAAACTTGTCAGTCGGGGGGACACGGCGGTTGTTGATTCCTATCTTTCACCCATTTTACGTCGATATGTCGACCAGGTGGCTGATGCGCTTGGGGCGCAAAATGGGGGCTGCGAACGGCTGATGTTTATGCAGTCCAATGGGGGGTTGACTGATGCAAGGCTTTTTCAGGGTCGGGATGCGATCCTGTCGGGTCCGGCGGGGGGCGTGGTGGGGATGGTTCGAACCGCTTCGATGTGTGATTTTGATAAACTTATTGGATTTGACATGGGGGGCACATCCACAGACGTGTGCCATTATGCAGGTGAATTCGAACGCTCGTTTGAAACCGAAGTGGCCGGGGTACGGATGAGGGCACCCATGATGTCGATCCATACTGTTGCCGCTGGTGGCGGCTCGATCGTGTCATATCGTGATGGGCGCATGCAGGTGGGCCCGGAAAGCGCCGGCGCAAATCCCGGTCCTGCGGCATATCGCAGGGGCGGCCCGTTAACTGTGACAGATTGCAATGTCCTGTTGGGAAAATTGAATCCAGACCATTTTCCTCATGTGTTTGGCGCGACCGCGGATCAACCGCTCGATAGAATTGCAGTTATACAGAAATTCGAAGATCTCAAAGCAGAGATTGGTTGGGATAAAAACGCAGAGAATATCGCCGAAGGATTCTTGCGAATTGCGGTTGAAAACATGAGCAATGCAATCAAAAAAATTAGTGTGCAGCGCGGTTACGATGTGACCAAATACACGTTGAATTGCTTTGGCGGGGCAGGTGGTCAGCACGCCTGTCTGGTTGCGGATGCCTTGGGTATGGAAAGCATTTTCATTCATCCATTTGCCGGGGTTCTGTCTGCCTTTGGTATGGGATTGGCTGATGTTCGGGCCATGCGCGAACAGCAGTTTGGAAAACCGCTAAGTGATCCAAGCGCGCGCCATGCGCTTGATCAGATGGCACAGGTTGCAAGTGACGAGGTAACCGGGCAGGGTATTGATCAGGCTGATGTCACACTTTTCAAGCGCGTGCAAATACGCCCACGCGACGCACAGCAAAGCATCGAAGTACGGTTCAGTGATGTCGCGGACATGACCGCGAGTTTTGTAAATGCGCATCGCCAAAGATTTGGGTTCTCGCCCGAAGTGAACGACTTGATCATCGATGTTTTGGTGGTCGAAGCTGTTGGTGATACAGGCGAGAAGGTCCGCCTATCAGAGCCGACGGCAACATCACAGCAGCAGACCTTTGTTTCAGCTTATTTTGACGGCGCGTGGCAGGATGTGCCGTTGATTGATCGAACACGTTTTGTGATTGACCAAGCTATTGATGGCCCGGCCATTCTGACTGATCCTACAGGCACGAACGTTGTAGAACCCGGTTGGCGCGCAACCTGTGTCGAAGGTGGCAGCCTGATCTTGGAACGCACCATAGCCGTTAAACGCCAGCAGGCCGTTGGCACCAAGGTGGATCCTGTCATGCTTGAGGTGTTCAACAATCTTTTCATGTCTATCGCAGAACAGATGGGCGCGACCCTTGCCAACACAGCCTATTCCGTCAACATCAAAGAAAGACTGGATTTTTCATGTGCGATTTTTGATCAGCACGGTGATCTGGTCGCAAATGCCCCACATGTTCCGGTGCATCTGGGATCAATGTCAGAAAGCGTGCGCACCATTCTGACGGAAAACAAGGGCAATATCCGCCCAGGCGATGTGTTCATGATGAACAATCCTTTTAATGGGGGCACACACCTACCCGATGTCACGGTGATCACGCCTATTTTCGATGCGATGGGTGAAAGGATCATCTACACAGTGGCATCGCGTGGTCATCATGCGGATATTGGTGGAAAAACACCCGGCTCTGCCCCCCCTGACAGCCAAAGAATTGAAGAAGAAGGCGTGGTGATTGATCGCTTTTTGCTTGTGGATCAGGGCCACTTGAGGGAACGCGAAACCCGCATACTTCTTGCATCGGGCGCATATCCGTGCCGAAATATTGATCAAAACATGGCCGATTTAGCGGCGCAGATCGCGGCCAACGCGACGGGTGTTGCCGAGTTGCAAAAAGTCACTCGGCACTTTGGTGTTGATACGATCCATGCCTATATGGGTCATGTTCAAGATAATGCCGAAGAAAGCGTGCGGCGCGTGCTTGATGTCCTAAAGGATTGCAGGTTCAGCTATCCCATGGACAGTGGTGCTAAAATAGACGTGGACATCCGGGTCAACAAATTGACCCGCTCGGCCATCATTGATTTCACGGGGACATCGCCACAAAGTTCTTTGAATTATAATGCTCCGGTAGCGATTTGTCGCGCTGTGGTCTTATACGTTTTCCGAACGCTTGTCGGTCGCGATATCCCGATGAACGAAGGCTGTTTAAAGCCACTGGAATTGATCATACCTGAAGGATCCATGATAAATCCAAAATTTCCGGCGGCTGTGATCTCTGGCAATACCGAGGTTAGTCAATCGATTGCAGATACACTTTACGGGGCGCTAGGTGTCATCGCGGGCAGTCAGGGAACGATGAACAACTTCGTCTATGGCAACGATGTCCATCAAAACTACGAGACGATTTGTGGTGGGACCGGGGCTGGTGACGGGTTTAATGGGGCAAGCGCGGTCCATAGTCATATGACAAATACCCGCATGACCGATCCCGAGGTGTTGGAAACGCGTTTTCCGGTGCGCGTGGATGAGTTTTCGATTCGATCTGGATCTGGTGGTTTGGGTAAATACGTCGGTGGCAACGGAATTACACGTCGTTTGACCTTTAACGAGGCAATGACCATCACAACCCTGTCTTCTCATCGTATACACCCCCCGGCAGGTGCGCACGGCGGTGACCCAGGGGCGGTCGGTAAAAATATGGTGCAACGTGTAAACGGTACGATTGAAATCTTGTGTGGTGATGATCAAATCGACGTGTCCGCTGGTGATACATTTATTATGAAAACGCCGGGCGGCGGTGGGTATGGGGCAGCATAAGAACAGCGATAGCGCGAAGACGTTGTGGCGTATCCGTAAAACTTTGTTGGAATTTCTACACTGCAAGATAACCAGCTTGACGGCATTAAACCTATCAAACAACAAGATCGGCCAACATCTGTTTGACAGATAAATGTCATTCGCATGATGTAAAAAGCATTTCTAAGCAGACGTTTCGACAAGATAATTTGCCAACCACGTGCGCGGCGATCACATGTGCAGATAGGTTTCGTATGATCAACCCTTAGTTGGGGCCGGTGATGAACCCGACCCCAAAACCTGAACCTCAGCGGTGTTCAAGCGCCACGTAGTCGCGCATGTCTGGCCCATTATAGAGCGTTAGCGGGCGGATCAGAATGTTTCCACGTTGCTGTTCCAGGCATTGAACGATCCATCCCGGCATACGGCCGATGGCAAATATCGGCACATACAGATCCATCGGAATGCCGTGTAGCTGATAGATTACTCCGGAGTAGAAATCCACATTTACATTCAAACCATGGCGTGCGTAGGGTTTCATGGCGTCAACGACCGCTTGCAGGATTTCATACCACTCTGGCGCGCCTTTTTCCGCGCCCAGTTTGCGCACGCCTTCGCGCATATGCCGGGCACGGGGATCTTCGGCGCGGTAGACGCGGTGGCCAAATCCAGTCACAGGCTCGCGCGCTTTTCGCTTTGCTTTGACGTAGTCGGCCGCTTTATCCGCTGTACCGATTTCATGTACCATTTTCATAACGTCCTCGGCAGCACCGCCATGGGCAGGACCCGCCAATGTGGAAAGTGCCGTAACAATGGCACAGTGCAGATTGGCTTCGGTACCTACGGTGACGCGCGCTGCAAAGCTGGATGCATTCGCACCGTGTTCTGCATGCAAAATGAAATCTACATCCGCCAGACGGGCTGCGTCTTGTGATGGACGCTCGCCTGAGAGCATCCACAACCAATTGGCGGCATGGCTTAGGGACGAATCGGGAGCAACAGGTTCCAACCCCTGACGCAAACGCGCATGGGCCGCGATGATCATCGGCACTTGGCTGGTTAAACGAATACCGTTTGCGATAAAGGCCTCTTCTCCCACCTCTTGCGACGTCGGCTCCAATGCGGCCAATGCCGACACGCCAGTACGCAGCACATCCATCGGATGGCCATCCTTGCAGGCTGACAGAACGTCCACAATAGGTGCAGGCAGAACCCGTGCGGCTTTT
>JAQXDR010000081.1 GCA_029251265.1 Pseudoprimorskyibacter sp.
AAATCCCCGACGAAGGGCGCTTTGAACTGGCGCAAAATATCAATCCCGCGATCAGCTGGGACGGTGCACCAACGGGCACAAAATCGTTCGCCGTGATCTGTCATGACCCCGATGTTCCGTCCTCTGGTGAGGATGTAAACCAAGAGGGTAAAATGGTTCCCGCCGATCTGCCGCGTGTTGATTTTTACCACTGGGTGCTGGTGAACATTCTGGCGGACACGCATGCGATTGCTGAAGGTGCAGACAGCGCTGGCGTGACCCCAAAAGGCAAGTCACCAGGGGTGCAAAGCCACGGCACAACAGGCATCAACAGCTACACCGATTGGTTCACGGGTGATGCGGATATGGGTGGGGATTATGGCGGCTATGACGGCCCGTGTCCCCCATGGAACGACAGCATCATGCATCATTATCATTTCACGGTTTACGCGTTAGATGTGGAACTGTTGGACCTTAAGGGCGCGTTCACAGGCGCAGATGCTTTGGCTGCGATGAAGGGCCACGTTCTGGACCAAGCATCGCACATGGGCACATATACGATGAATCCCGACCTTTAAAAAACAAATGACTTTTGGTCCGTGCTGCTGTGCGGGCCAAATGACCAACAGATAAAAGAGGGGAGCCTTTTGCCGGGCCTGAAGTTTAACCAAAATCTGGGAGGATTTAACGTGAAAACTAAGACCCAAAAAAGCGCGTCACGTCGCGATTTCATCAAGATTACAACCACCTACATTGGGGCTAGTAAAAGCGTCGTCCCTACCATGCTGAACCGGTTCGACTGGGCAGCATAAAGAACGGCCACCTAAACTACCTCTGTCACGCCGTCGGGGAGCTGATCCTTCCACTGCTTGATCTGGTTGAGATGAAAGTCAAACTGCGTCGCCAGTTCGCTCATCGTTTTTTCGCCGTTCAGCGCCGCCAACGCAACTTTCGCCCTGAATGCTGGGCTGTGGTTCCGTCTGGGTCGTCTTGCCATCTTCGCTCCTTAGTGCCAGCACGCTGCCAGATCAGGAGCGGAAAATCCACCTAACTCAACTTCATTTTTTCTCGGGCCACCTCTGGTTTCTGCGGGCAATGCCACAACGTGATCATCCAAAAGCTTCTGGATTTTCGGCTCAAACTCGCGAACGTCGACGGTTTCTTAATACCGGAGCTGCACCGACCGCCTCAATTCCGAGAACTGCTTCCAGTCCCGATTCATTGTGTCGGTCTTGGCTTCGTCAAACACATCGAGCAGCTTGGCTACCGTAGCGACCTATCTGTGTACGGTGGCTCTCGTCAACGGGCACGGAAATGTTTTCGTCCTAGTCCGGAGCTTGCCGTGTAGGTAATATTGGTTATATTGAACACATAAACCCTGATCGGAGCTTGTGCAATGTCCCGCACCTCAACCATGACAGTCCGCCTTAGCGGCGCGCTCAGCGATTTCGTTGCAGCGAACGTAGGCGATAACGGGTCCTATGAGAACATCAGCGAGTATGTTCGTGACCTGATCCGGCGTGACAAGGAACGCACGGAAGCGGAGGCCTTCGACCGACTGAAGGCTGAACTGACCCGCGCCTTCGCGGCACCGGAGGAGAGCTACAAGCCGCTCAGCGCTGCTGAAGTCATCGCGCGGAACCGGAAGGCCGGATGACTGTCCGCATCCAGGAGGCGGCCTCACTCCGGCTCGACGACATCTACCGCTATACGTGTGACCGGTGGGGCGACGATCAGGCCGAGAAATACATCACCGGCCTGTTCGCCGCCTTCGACAAGATAGCAGCGCACGGTGTCGTGTCGAAACCGATCCCAGCCGAGTTCGACGTCGAAGGGTTCTTTTTTCGATACGAGCGCCATTTCGTCTACTGGCGAAATCTGCCGAATGGTGACATCGGGATTGTTACAATCCTGCACGAGCGCACGCATCAGATCGACCGGTTTAGGGAAGATTTCGGGCTCGCGTGATCGGATGTCTTTTCAAGGCGCATCACATTTGCGCAGGGTGGTATCGTCGATGTTTGGACGGTCTAGCGGTGACCATAGATACCAACTTGCTGGAGGTTGCGAGGATGCCGCTCTCGCCAGACGTCATCGCCATGTGAGACGCTTGCAGTGTTTGAAGCGCTCGTGGGCGGTATGGCGAGAAAAATAATATTTTAAAATCGATGTCTTGATGTGGAGAAGGTTCGACGGTGGACACCTCCTCCGCCACATTTGTGTTTAGGCAAGTCCAAACTACTCCAGACCCACATGCAATATGCCGTATTTATTGACTAAATCCCTCTCTTCCCTCTACACTATTGCAAGCTCCTCCAAGCCAGCCTAAGGTAAAGGTGTGGGTAAAAGTGTGGGTAGACAGTGAGGGCGCTTATTTGAATAAACTGTCAGCCAAGTTTGTGAAAGGTGCCAAAGACGCTGGAATGCACAATGATGGTGGCGGTCTTTACCTTCAAATAACACCACCTGAGGGCAAAAGCTGGATACTTAGGACGAAAGTTTATGGTAAAACAAAGTATATTGGCATCGGTCCCG
>JAQXDR010000125.1 GCA_029251265.1 Pseudoprimorskyibacter sp.
ACATTTTTTAATTGTGCATATTGCAAGGATGTTAGCGATATATTACACTGCTCTGAAATAGACTCAACTGATGGATTGGCAAATTGAACGTTGTCAACTTTAAATATTACTTCATTTAAGAGTTCGCCAAAATATGGAAAATATGGATACATCAATAGTTACCTTAGGCTTGCTGGCTATTGTTGGATTGCTGGTTCTTTGGTCGCTGCTCAGAAGACCAAAATCAGATCAAGATTACCAACGCACCGAGATTTCAGAACTGAAGCAGACGATTTCAGATAAAGACCATGATTTGCGAGAGGCATGGAAAAATGCAGATCGTTTCGAAGCTCTTGCAGGTGAACGCAAGCAAGAAATTGAACGTCTTAATGGTGATTTATCAAAATTGCGCGTTAAGCTGGACTTAGAAGCTGAACAACAGAGGCAGCTTACAGCGACCATTTCAGGGCAAGCATCGGAAATGAAAGCAGAGAAAGCAGCTTCTGAAGAAAAAATCCACATGCTCTCAAAAATTCGCGAGGACATGGAGGCAAAGTTCAAAGACTTGGCGGCTGAAGCGCTACGGGTTCAGGGTGAACAATTTTCAAAATCAAATTTAGAAAAGTTACATGCCACTTTGACACCTCTAAAAGAACACGTGGGACACTTTCAAACGGAACTAAAGACAGTTTACAAAACCACAATTGAAGATAGGGCTGCACTGAAAGCTGAAATTCGACACCTTAGTCAGCGATCGGAAGCCATTTCCCATGAAGCTTTGGCTTTGACGCGTGCTTTGAAATCTGACCAGCAGAAGCAAGGCGCTTGGGGCGAAATGATATTGGAAAGCATTCTAGAAAGATCCGGTCTTCGCGAAGGACTTGAATATGAAACTCAAGCCCACAGAACGGGAGACACAGGTGAACGCCTGCGTCCAGACGTGGTTGTCAATATTCCCGGCGGAAAGACCCTCGTGATTGATAGCAAAGTTTCGCTCGTTGCTTATACCGAAGCTGTTAATGCAGAAACCGACGGCGTTTCTTTGGCGGCACGCAAACGGCATGTCGCATCGTTAAGAGGACACATTAATGGCCTGTCCGCCAAGGATTACCAAAAGGCCGAAAACTCTTCGGTTGATTACGTAATACTATTTGTACCAATCGAAGGGGCCCTGTCCGAAGCATTACGCGAGGATGGCAAATTAACAGAATATGCGCTGGACAAAAATGTAACCATTGCAACACCCACAACGCTGATGATGGCTCTAAAAACCATTGCGCATGTTTGGGCGGTAGAGCGCAGAAATCAAAATGCCGAAGCGATCGCAAAACGGGCGGGCCACCTCTACGATAAAGTTGTGGGGTTCGTCGATAACATGGAAAATGTTGGGAAGCGACTAGATCAGGCGCAGGACGCTTATTAGGATGCATTTGGACAGCTTTCACGCGGCAGAGGCAATGTTTTGTCACAGGTTGAAACCTTGAAATCCCTTGGCGCTAAAACGACCAAATCTCTTGGTGCGAACCATGAAATGTCAGACGACGCCCACGATCAATTGGAACGCCCTGACAAGGTGTAGAGCAGCCCCCTGATAAATGGTGATAACCATACAGGTCCCCCTCTTTTTTGGTATGATTTAAGGCGCGCGTTTGGCGCGTGTGGGTGTTCCGGTGCTGTCTAGGCGTCACAATCTATCGACGCGCCGAATCTAATCTTGGCGCAGTGATACGCGGTTTAAGCATTTTTGAGGTTCGCACTGACAACGGCCATGAATTCCACGCCAAGTTTCATTGCCGACTTCAAACGTACGCTCTTTCGCACGAGGTCTAAGCAGGCCATCCAATTTTCATCTTGGGTTGGAAAACAAGGAGACAGCGATGGCAGTCGTTCATGCCGACGATGAGGCGATTGATCCACCAAAGGCTTCGGCGCCTCCTTCAAGTGGATGGGTATGTCGGATACAACCACATACTCGACCTGCGCGACAATACCCCGACCCAACCGGCTTATAGTTGGGCGCAGGCGCGTCGCAAACTCTATAAACGGACCCTCAACAACTTGGCACCCCTCCCCAAGGAATGGCTCAAGCAGATCGGCACTTTTTGGAATGGGCATATCTTGTACCTCGGAAATGGTCGCATCGAGACGGACAGCACCGCCATTGAACGCATCACCCGTCCCATCGCTTTGCAAAGAAAGAACGTACTCTTCGCCAGCTATGACGCAGGCGCCCAAAACTGGGCCAAGCGCGCCGCAGATTGAGACCTACAAGCTGAACGGCGTCAAACAACTACTAGCGTGGACGTTCAAGGGCTGCGGCTACGCTTACGTTAAGGTGTTTGATCCCGCCTTTGAATGCAATCTCTTGAAGGATCACGGCTATGAGGTTGGCTCCGTTCAATATGCGCCACTTGGTCTGCGCTGATATCATCAGTTCTAACGCCATAGCGAGGCCAGTTTTTTGCAGCTTAGGCAGCCTTTGGTTTTGCTTGTTCTGTGTCAGACAGTGGCGAATCTACTCTCCATCAGGTTGGGAGTTCGAATGTGTTTCCAGTGTTCAGCAGAAACATCCGAGAAGGCCAACAAGACGCTGCGACCTTTTACTAATTTCCCCATGGCCTTGTCGTATTTCACGCCGCAGATCGTTATGAAAAGCTCAAATCGGCCTCGGCGTTTGCGCAAATTTCAGCCTGCCAAATGCCGTTCAGGTGATCCCTTGCCTTGGCCATGACAGACTTGGGTATCGCGTTCAGCACGTTGCCCATTTTGTCGAACCAGCACGGCTGTTCTTTGGTCGCGTCATTGACCTAGCGCACCGCATTCCTGGTTCCCAAAGTACCATTTCAATGGCTAAATCAAGCGCATTGTTAAGGCCACACCGTTTCAGATCGAGTCGTCACTGACGCCAGCTTTGGGTACTTTCGCGGTAGCCATTCGCGAACCCGATGATTTCACTGCGACCCCACTCATCTGCTCTGATGAGCATCAAAACACATTGTTTTGCTCAACTCCTCCTGGTTGGAAGTAGACATCATCCGCTCAGATCTAGACGGACCACCACACGCCGAGATCGCGCCGTTGCCAACGATTACAATCAAACGGAGCTGCCCTTCTCAAATCGGTTCGAGAAAAGACACGCTTCTTGGTTGACCCACCAAATGATCCGCAACATGTCACCACACAGCACAAGGACGATAGACAGATGGTCCGAAAACGGGTCTTCGGCCGACACCATTGATGTTTGTGATGCAAGTGTATAGCGCCTCGCGGCATATCCGTCACGCCAGCCGCAAGCCAGATCCGCGTATTGCCCGACACAAGGATCATAGCGTCAGTCCTTCGGGCAAACCTACAACGGCATGCAGTGCCGTTGACCCGTTAACGATACCGCGCCACCCGTCAGACAGCGTAAAGACAATGACGGTGGCGCAAAGGGCTGGTAAAATGTGATTTAGCGCGACCTTATGCGCAGGTGGCGTGTCGTGAACTTCTACACGTCGGAATGCAGCGCTGACACAATCACCGCAAATCTCCCAATTCTCGTAATTCACCCAAAACCACTTTTTTCTGGCATTCAAAAAGTGCCCGCTATCAATGGTTTACAACTGGATCACCCAAAACCAAACGGTCAGAACAGGTGCACCAAACGCTTACGATCATACGCATTAAGCCAAATGTTAAGGCAACATAGTGAGGGGTGATTTGGTATATCACACTGCGGTGCTATCGAATGGTTCCTTGATAACAATCTCCAAAAATAGGAACTAAACTCCTTCCCCACCCCCAAAAAAAGCCACTTCCAAAATGCAAGCATCGTGATCTGAAATGCCAAATGCACCCCAAGAAAAGTGAAATATATCAATACCAAGGCTGTGGAGCTGTAAATGCATCAGCCCCCTCACCACATGGCCGTACAGCGGTTCATCGATAAGTGCGTAACGTTGTGCGACTGCACAAAACCGTCCAACCGCGCATCCATTTTCACGACGCACCAACTATGTCAAAATGAACAAAGTTGCATGTGCCACCCCTGCGTCGCGTTCGAATAGGTCTGCCTCTGGGCATTAAACCAGTCTTAGTTCTTGCTAAACGACTGTTGATCGGAAACTCTATTGTGGAAATTAATTGAGCAAGGAAAATAGTAGATGGCCGATCTCGGTACCCAGCCGATCCGAACCAAACGTGATCTAGAGCATTTTATTTCCCAAAAAACTCTTGCCGAGCGTCTGCCAGAGCAAAGCATTTACGACGTTTTCGTACAAAGTGCGGAACGCGCTCCCAATGCAACCGCGCTGACGATGCTTATGACAGGGGCCCCAAACGAGCAGCCGCGGCGCATCACATACTCGCAATTGTTGGCACATATCCGACAGGCCGCAAATCTGTTCACAGAGATTGGCGGCGCAGCGCCCGGCGTTGCATTTATGTTGCCCTCTTTGGTCGAAACCCATTTCACCCTTTGGGGGGCCGAGACGGCTGGATACGCTGTTCCAATAAATTTCTTATTGCAACCAGAGAGCATAGCAGAACTGATCAAAGCCTCTGGTGTTAAAATTCTGGTCGCTTTGGGACCTCACCCACAATTGGATATCTGGGAAAAAGCGACGGCCTTGCGCGACCAAGTTCCCGATCTGACTTTGGTCCGCGTGGCTCCTCCGGGAACGCCGGACGAAGAGGGCATCGTGGATTTTGGCACAGCGCTTAGCCGGCAACCTGATGATCATTTGACGTTTGGCACGGCCCGCAGTGGTGATCAGCTTTCCGCATATTTCCATACCGGTGGGACGACAGGCGTTCCTAAGCTTGTGGCTCATACCCATCGCAGTCAACTTGTGGCAGCATTCGGTGGGGCGGCGATGATCGGCTACACCCAGAATGATATTTTGACGGCCACATTTCCTTTGTTTCATGTCGCGGGAACGATTGCGGCAGGCCTCGCGCCTTTCATCGCAGGGGCACAGCTGCTGATCATGACGCCCGCGGGATTGCGCAATCCAGCTGTCGTAGAGGGCTTTTGGCGAATGGTTGCCGATCACAACGTCACAGTGGTGGGTGGCGTGCCCACCGCCATAGGCGCCGTGTTGCAAACGCCTGTCGACGGTCATGACATCAGTGCCGTCCGCGCCGGCATAACAGGTGCCTCGCTGCTGCCACCAGCCGTGGGGCAAAAATTCCAAGAGGTCACAGGCCGCACATTGTTTGAAATACTTGGCATGACCGAGGCATCAGGGTTGATAAGCATCGATCCGGTGTCAGGAACAGGCACCACGGGATCTGTCGGATGGGCCTTGCCATACACGCAGGTTGATGTCCTGAAACTGAACAACGATGGATCGCTAGGAGAGGTCTGCGATGTTCAGGAAATCGGCGTTATTTCCATCAAAGGCGAAAATCTTTCGCCCGGCTACAGCGATTCTGCGCATAATCAAGGTGTTTTTACGAATGGCGTTCTGAATTCGGGTGACTTGGGATACAAAGACGCGCAGGGGTGTCTGTATGTCGCTGGTCGTTCAAAGGATCTGATCATCCGGAGCGGCCACAACATTGATCCCACGATGATCGAAAACGCAATGAGCACGCATCCAGCTGTTGCGCTGGCTGCGGCAGTAGGCATGCCCGATGCCTACGCCGGAGAGTTGCCCATGTGCTTTGTCCAGCTCCATCCTGATAGCACTGTCACCATTGACGAACTGATGGAGCACGCGCGCACGACAATTGATGAACGTCCAGCCTGGCCAAAGATCATTCAACCGATTGAGGCGATCCCCTTGACCTCGGTGGGCAAGATTTACAAACCAAGTCTTCGCTGTAGTGCTGCGCAAACAGTGGTCGAGACACTGATTCACGACCACATTGGATTGAACGACGCCAATGTCGAGGTTGCAACAGGCGGTCCACGCGGGCTATGCGTCACTGTGACAATAAAGGATGCAGACAAGGCGTCTGTATCGCCTCTCGAAAAGGCCCTCCATCAATTTTTGTTCGAGGCCCAAGTGAAAACGGCTTGAGTACACACTTAAAGGATCTTCACTTTGTGACCTGCCCGGTGTGCGACGCCACAACCGTCGCAGGTGTTGTCATATTAGTGAAGGCCACATTCTCGTCAGAGCGTGACACCCTTATTGCTAGAACACAAATTGGTCTCGAGCCAGCCCGTAAGCGTAGGCGAACCGGTGGTAGACCTAAGATGATGTCTGACGTTCAGATCGCGTCCGCCAAAAACATGTTTGCCATTGGTACGACTGCCATTGATATTGCGACGGCGTTCAAGGTCAGTGTTCCGCCGCCATGCCGACGACAGCCACAGTGGCGCCTGTGATCGCCCGTGATGACCGACCCCGGACCGACCCCGGGGCGGTAAAGATCCGCGGGGGATGGCCTTTATCCACGCGCTGGAACGCTTCAACCAATACGCCGAGGGTCTCCTGAAAGGCTTTTCGGGCACCCTGCAAGTGGATGGCTATGCGGGTTCCAACCGGGTGCTCAAGCAACCAGGACACGATGTGCTGTGCGCATACTGCCGGGCCCCCGCACGGCGCAAACACTTCGCGGTCGCCAAATCGGGCAAAGCGACCCCGATTGCCGACGCGGGACTTGCCCAAATTTGAGCGCTTTATCAGACTGACAAGGACATCCGTGACCAAAGCCCAGAAGATCGAATGGCGGCGAGGCAGGAACGTTCGAAACCGATCAGCA
>JAQXDR010000155.1 GCA_029251265.1 Pseudoprimorskyibacter sp.
CTGCAGGCATTAATACACACACGCCTGGCATTAGGGAGTAACAACAGTGTCACAATTTTCCATCAGCTCACCAGCGGATTACACGACAACAGTCAACCTTAAGCAAACAGGGAAAAAGAAAAAATTTGTTTTTCTCGCAGATGTGAACGGAATGGCTGAGGACCAATCGATTGAAATGACGGTCACCGCAATTTTCAAAGATGTGATCCAGAACGATCGGAGCTTGTCGATCAATCTGGGCAAAGTTGGAGACTTTCTCGATGGCGATGGTACAAAGTGGTCTAATCAATGGATGATCCAGCACGAGCTGGAAGAAAACGGGAAAATAAAGTTCACGATAAAAACGCCGCTTGCGAAGGGCAAAAAGTGGAAAGACGAGGCTGAGGTTACACTGGAATCAAGTGGTTCGCATGCGCTGGAAGTACATCAGCTTGAGGTAATCAGGTCAGGTAACTTTACTACGGATGTCACAGCCGCAACAATGGACACTTACGGCATAGCCCAATCCAACACCAATATTTTCCTCGGAGATGTAATCGATAAATTTGTCTTTACCAACCACCTTGATGATATTGTCGATAAACTGGATGATAATTATTACACCGACGCCAAGCTATACGGTCTTGTAGAGGACCTTGATGACATGTTCGAAAGCTGGGAGGAGTTCACGGAAAATTATATTGACATGCTCTGGAAGTCAGGCGGAAGTTATCAAGAAAACAAAGCCCTGACAGTTCTAAATGAGATTGCCACCGTTTTGACTTCCTTCTCCTCTGCGAGTGGGGGCGGCTACGGAAACCCTATAGCCGAAGCACAGAACGTCGTAGGAATCACATCAAGTATCTTGGAAAATCATCTTTGGGATACAAACGGGTCTGCACCCTTTACCTTGGACGACTTTGAAGCCAACGTGAACGCAAACAAAAACAAGCGCTACATCGAAGAAATTTTTGACAGTTTGCAAGACGATGGGATTGATGGTGCCCTGTTTGACAATATGGTTGAAGATTACAAAGAAGGCATGCGTACTATCAACGACTTTGGCAAAAACCTGGCACTTTATAACCTTGCCTCAAATATTGGGGATCGTGAAGATGACGGTACTCGGTACACAACTAATGAAATGTTCAAAGATGCACAGGCATTGGGTTTTAGCCGTTCAGGCAATAGCGTATCCAAATACGATGATAACTATTGGGAACATACAATGCATTTCAAAGGCAACAGTATGCCAGACGACTACTTTGTTTCCATAACCACGTTGCGACACAAATACTCGAACTATGAGAATGTGACAAAAAACTGGTCGCTAAATACCGACATGGATGACTTCTCGTTCGGGTTCTAAGCGTGGACACCGATTTAGACACACTTATATTTTGAGTGATTTGTGGTTCGTTGGAATCCAACGGACCACTTATTCTTCTTGGCACTTGGAAAATCTCTGACATCGGCAATCTCTAAAAGATCCTGAGATTGCGACTATTTTTAAAATCATTTTGAGCTGTCGTTCCATGCTACGGTGCCAAACTATATTTCATCAAAGATGCAGCCAATCCCACCGCAGGCCATAATCTGCCCCGTTTCCGGTGAATAGTCAGGTCGAAACATGCGGTTCAGGCAGTAAACCCGTATCAGCTGGAACCTGTAACCTCTGACAAGACCGCCAGCAAATGGGCGACTTCACTCTCGGTATTGTAATGACAGAGCGAAATACGAATACAGTCATTTAACCCCAACGGCACCAATACATTACCACTGTAATGATCGGCCTTGCGGGTATGGGTTCGCACGCCTTGCGTATTCAGCGCCGCCACCACTTCCTCGGACGGCATTCCTGCAACTGAAATTGACACCAATCCTTCGCGGTCCGTATTTTCCAACCCGGCAAGAACCAGAATGCCCGGCATATCACGCAGCCCTTTCAGATTACCTGTTCCTTCAATCAGGCAGCGTACCAAATACGCTTCATACTCATGAATTGCATGGCCTGCTGCCTCAATTCTGGCCCGCGGTTCGGTCTCCTCACTTACTTGACCACCAAGCCAGTCAAAGTATGACATGACATCTGACATCGTTGCATAGGCACCGGTATCGCGGGTTCCGAACTCCCATGCTGAGGCTGGCCCGTCTATAAGCTGATCATGGGGCAGATCCTGCAAGCGGTCAGAGATCCACGCAACACCATATCCGTGTCGCGAAAATACCTTATACGGTGAAATGACGTATCCATCGACACCATAAGCGGTCAGGTCGATCTGCCCGTGAGCCGCGTGCTGAATACCATCAACAATGATATAACAATCCGGAGCAACAGCACGAATAGCGGCCGCGATACCAGCGACATCCATCGAAATCCCCGTCACTGGCGATCCATGCAAAATCGTTGCGACAGACACATCAGGTGTGACAAGGGCTGCATAATCCGCAGGCGTCACATGACCTGTGGCATCGTTATGGGGCACATTTACATACGTCATCCCCGCGATCTCTGCCCACCGTCGCGCGGCACTACGGCTTGCAGGATGCTCGATCGAACTGCCCAGCACCTTTGCGCCTTTTGGCGCAGCAACACAGGCCGTTCGGATCAATCGAAACAAAAGCTCTGTGCCGCTTTCACCCACAAAAAACTGGCCCTCAGGCGCATTCATCATGACCGCCATATCTGCACGCGCCTGCGCAATAGTGGCCATCAACGCATGTGCTGCCGGATTATCACGCCCCTGATTGTCGGGGATCGCCGCATACATACCAGAGGTTTCAACCACCGATTTGAGCGTCAATGCGCCACCGGCATTTTCAAAAAAGGCGCGGGGGCCCTGAAAGGGACAGCTATCGACGTGGGCAAAGCGATCGCGGATAGAAGCAATCAATTCGGGACGAGACTGGATCATATTGGAACCTCAGGCAAACTGTTCTGCTCAGACACATAGCGGCTTGCGCCCAAGGGTGGAAGAGGAACCATCAAAGCGCAGCAGGAAGGTACCCGCCACGCGTGGCCCAAACCTCAGTCCACGCCCACAGGTCCGCATTACTATGCAGAACGAAGGGCGGCCCAAGGTCTTCGTCTGCGCTGATTACTCGCGATACCCGACCCTTTGCGTGCGTCAACTGCAAGACATAGCGCCGTCTGCCCAAGCGCAAAAAGCAGGTCATCTCCAGAGAAAATTTACCCCGTGGAAGGTTTATGTCTGTTCCCTCTGGCCCAAGAGACAGCACGCAACCAGGCCCTTGTCCATTCAAAACCAAGCGAAGCTTTCCATGACCAGCATCCACCATTGCCCCACTTGCTTGCAAGCCAGGTGGAATCCAAGGGCCATTTCCATGCCAATCCCCTTGCCACGTCGGGCGTAGCCATCGTCCCGGACCATCGGCCGGATCATACCACCAAGCGGAGGCATCCTCGGTCTCGATCACAGTGCCACACGCTTCTGCTACTGTTTTTGTCAAAACCGCATCGGGCACACCTTCGACACTTAGCACAAGGCGGCCTGTTCCAAAACAACGCACGCGATGCAAATCACCAATCACGGATCCACGCGGCAGACGTAAATGCAAATGCCCGTGAATATCCAAACCGGTCTTGTATGCTAAGACAAAACCGCGCATGGGTCTCCGCGCGAGACGTGCATCCAACATGATACGCGCGCCCGCCTCAACCTGCACCTTCGTCTGCATGCCCCAAACTGAATATGCTGCGGAATGGGGTGGCTTGAGATGAACACAGGCCAATCCTCCATTCAGGTGAACATCATGCGTTCCAGCAACCGCGACCCGCCCGCCCGTCGCCTCTAGCCAAGGACCGTTTTCACTGCGGACCCGATTTGTCCCCGCAAGCTGCACCGTCGCATGACTGACTGATATTGCAGCATTTTGACATTCAAGATCCAAATTTGACAGGTGCGAAGTCGTAAAATCGACTTTTGTCTTTCCAGCTGTAAAGAAATCGTCCTCTCGATCGCCCCCCTGATATTCTGTAAAGATTCGTATGCCAGCCCAGGTTTTTCGCGTTTTAAAATCATCAATCCGTAGGTCGCGCCCACGCAATGTTGCACCATACGCATCAGCGTCACTCGCACTTAGCCGTTCAAACCGGACCCCATCTGCATCGTGATGGGTATCCCACAAACCATTCCGTCCCCCGCGGCCTGAACATTCACGCACCACTCCATCGCTTACGCGACCAACCCCAAGCAGGTGATGGAAATCACGGCTGCCTTGGACAGTTTTTACGCTGTTGGTGGTGTAGATATGGCGGCAGTTCTCTCCAACCGAATTCATTAATTCGGTGCCATACCCGCCATCACTTAACCCGTATCCCAATTGACCATTGAGGGTATTGTTTTCCGCCTGCGCAAACTGGATATCCCAAAGCCGCGCGCCAAACGTTCCAACAAGCCGGATCTGAGCGTCATAGGATCGATCAAACCGTATCCCATGCAACTGGGGTGCCAACCCGCCACGAAGAACGATAACGCGTGCCCGCTGCCAGCGCGCTTTCATGCCATCACGATAGCCCCACATACCGCCGCTGATCCGCGCCGTATCTGGAGGCAGGACCATGACGCGCGCATCCATCTTTGGGGTAAAAGCCGCCACTGTGGGTTCATCACCCACCCGCGATGCTGGCAAAATTCCAGTACTGTCAGACAACGGTGCTGCCAGTCGAAGATGCGTCGGCGTACTGCCCTTTCCCAGCCTTGCCCAAAGCCCCATCCGATAGGCATGGCGCTCGGCCCCCTTGTCTCGGTTGGCTGGATCAATCGCATCGCTTGTAATTTTAATAATAGTGTCTGAACGCAGGGTTCCAGGCAGTCCGGGTGGGACAAGATGCAGGTCCAGTCCACCAGCATTATAGCTTTTAGCCAAAGCAATAACTGGGCCCGGACGTACATCGTAGTGCAATCCTCCACCGTCTTCGTGCCACATGATCTGCGCACCTAACATGGCAAGATCCAGCCACCCCCGAGATCGCAGCGGCTTATCCACAGCATAGACAGCACCAACCTTCGCGCATAACGCTCTGGTCGCGGATTGACCGGCCCAATCCAAGGCACTTTGCAAAGCTCGGACCTCGTGTGCCATAGACCGCGCCGCCGTTGCGCCATCACCGCGGCACCCGAAATAGGATAATTCGCGACATTGCTTGGATTTAACTTTTTCGGATCTCAAGGGTCTGGGAAATGTCTCAGGTGAACGCAATGCAATCTCCGGTCATGATGATAAAGACCACTTGATCACATTCGTTCAAATCTTGCAGATATTTATAATTTTTCTAAACAATCGGATGCGCGCCCTATCATCTTTTCGCGGCTGGCTGCCAAATGCAGCGACGCATAAAAACATATCTGGCAAAGGTCTAAGAATTGTTCTGCTGGATGTCATATGCATCGACACAAGCCAAGCCCGTGCTAGCCAGAAACAGATGTGCGCCCCATCTGCGCCATTGCGATGGACATTTCTTCGCTCAGAACTGCCCAGATGCGATCCAAACCGTTTGCCCCACCCGCAGCCAAGGCATATTGTAAAATACGGCCGAAAAAGACGAAGTCTGCACCATTTTCCAGCGCCTTAAGGGCATCCTCACCAGAGCGGAGTCCACTGTCGTAAAAGACGGACATGTCTGGCCCAACAGCAGATCGGATCAAGGGAAGCGCCGTGATTGGTGCAGGTGCTGCATCCATCTGTCGGCTGCCGTGGCTTGATACCTGAACCGCATCAACGCCAGCATCCCGCAGCGCAACCGCGTCCTCAGCATTCAAAACACCCTTGACCACTAATTTCCCCGGCCACAGATCACGCAGTCTGCTCAAGGTAGACCAGTCTGCTTTTGCCCGACTCTCGGTTCTGTCAAACTCAAAGCCATCAGCCCGAAAATTGGCCATCTCGGGACGTCCATGTACCAATGTGGAAAGTGACCAGCGCGGATGCATGGCAAAGTCAAACACCTGTTTCGGTCCCATGCGGAAGGGCATCTTGAACCCGTGGCGCAGTTCTCTTGGTCGACGTCCGACTTCTGGCACATCAACGGTCAAAACCAGGACCTCATAGCCAATATCGCGCGCGCGTTCGGCTAATTTGAAACTGCCCGTGCCATCGCCGCTGAAGTACAACTGGAACCAGGCGTGTCCTTGGGACACGTCCCACAAGGTTTCCATATCTGTCGAGGCAACAGTCGACACGCCATGCGGAACAGATTCCCGTGCCGCCAGCTTGGCCAGCATGATATCCGCACCCGGGCAGCTCAGATTGCACATCCCCATCGGCGCGATACCAAATGGACGACCGGTCCGTTTTCCAAACAGCCGTCCACTCAGATCTCTTTGACTGACATCACGCAAGATCCGTGTCGGAAGTGTTACATCGTCGAGCGCTGACCGGTTCCGAATGCGCCCGGTTTCAGCGCCCGCAGCACCATCGATGTAATCAAACACCATCCATGGCAGACGCCGCCGCGCAAGGCGGCGCGCGTCATCAGCGCAATGGATAGCGGAGGCGCTCATCGTTTAGCGTGCCACCTCGGTCATGAACCGGTCGCGGATCACGACCGGGTCCATGGTGATCAAAGGCATCTTGGCGTTGCCGCTGTCACATTTCACGACCAGAACAGTCATTTTACCACTGTCCAGAGCATCTTGGAGGGCTTTGCCTGTATCCACATCCTGAACCTCGACGACATTCTCGCATCCGGCCGCGCGGGCGATGCCCGCAAGCGAGGTTTTCTTGCCAGTGTAGGTCGGCTGGTCACCGGTGGACCCATAGGACCCATTGTCGATGATCATCAGGATATAGTTGTCCGCCACATTGTTGGCGATGGTTGGCAGCGTGCCAAGGTTTGTCAGAACCGAGCCGTCGCCATCGATTACAACCACAGGCTTGGGTTGCGCCAACGCAAGCCCCAGACCAATCGACGATGCGAGTCCCATGGTTCCAAGCATATAAAAATTTGACGGTTGATCATCGATTGCATGCAATTCCTGACTAGGAATGCCAATATTGCAAACGACCAACTGGTCACGAAGGATAGGCGCGATCTCGCGCAGGATCTCGGAACGGATCATTGGTCGCCGTAGCCTCCCCAGAAATTGGCGTCGGTCAGGATTGCGACGGGTTTGTTGCTCATAAAGGTGTATTTCAGGATGTTGTCCAGCTCTTCCACGTCCTGTTGGTGATGGAAGTGATACGTTGGGATATTCAATTGAGTTAGCAGCGCCTTGGTATGCACGGCCATTTCAACCTGGCAGGCTACCGGTTCGCGCAGTTCACCGCGATAGCTGATGAGCATCGGCAAGGGCATACGGTAAAACTGGATCAGCGTCGCAAGCGTGTTAATCGTGACCCCGATCGCAGTATTTTGCATGATGATAGCAGGGCGTTTACCACCCATCCACGCACCTGCACAAAGGCCCATGCCTTCGTCTTCTTTGTTTGAGGGGATGTGATAAATCTCGTCGCGGTTGTCGATCTCTTCAATGACACCGGCCAATTGCTTGCAAGGCACGGTGGTCACGAAAGAGATGCCATTGGCGACCAGATCGTCTGTGATCTTCTTGTCGATGTTCATCAGGCTTCTCTTTTGGAAAATAGGGCAATCATGCCCAGGGGGTCAAAACGATTTTAGGCGCAGCCACCGCGTGGCTAAGCAGATCCGCAAATGCCTGAGCACCCTCTACCAGCGGGCGTTGCTCGAACCAGTCCAGCGCGCCAAGGCGGCCATCAAACATGGCTTGTGCACAGTCGCGGAACTCGGCATACGTGTAACAGTAGGTACCGATCAGCGTGATTTCCTGAAGCGTGGCCCGGCGGATATCATATCCCGGGGCGCTGTCACCCAGCCCCACGTGCACAATTACTCCGCCCGACTCGGTCTGTGCCGAGGCCACCGCACGGGTGCCACCGTATCCCACGGCATCTATAACAAGCGGATACATGCCGCTAGCCTCAGACACCGCATGGAGCCCGACCTGATCGATTACAAAGGCACGGCGACTGCCGGTTGGCTCGACGACAGTCACAGCCTCGATCCCCATTGCGCGCAAACAAAGGGCAGACGTCACACCAATCGCGCCGCCACCCAAAACCAAAGCTCGTCTGTCCATGGACGGGTGCAACGCCTTGAGGCCCATCAATGCGGCGTGCCAACTGACGGACATGGGTTCGGCCAGGGCCGCAACTTCTAACGAGACATGGTCAGGTACCTCGACCAGGTTGGCATCAGGCATCACAACATACTGCGCGAACGCCCCCTGTCGCGGCGGCATTGATATCAACTGACGATGCGGGCACAGGTTTTCGCGCCCGGCCTGGCACGCGGGACATGTACCGCAAGTGACCATGGGATTGACAGTGACCCTTGTCCCATCGCGCGGCCCGCCGACAATCACACCGGCGGCCTCATGTCCAAGGATCAGCGGTGCAGGCCGGCGTTCATCATGGCCCAAATACCCGTGCATGTCCGATCCACAAATACCGACTGCCTCGATCCGGATCAATTGCGTGCCGGGCTCTGCAACAGGGTCTTGCACGTCCCGGATCGCCATAGACTTGACGCCTTCGTAAACCAAAGCTTTCATTTTGCTGTGTATCCTCCGTCCACCATCAAGACTTGCCCAGTCACAAAGCTGGACGCTTCAGACGCAAGGAAAACCACGGCTCCATCGATGTCCTGCAGACGGCCATTACGACCAACACAAGTTTGTGCGGCATTGCGTTCTGCGCGATCTGGGTCATCAAACACAGCCGCAGTAAGCTCTGTCGGGAAAAACCCCGGACCGATCGCATTTGCTGTGATACCGTCACATGACCAAGCCTCTGCCATCGCTCGGGTCAATTGCCCAATCCCGGCCTTTGAAGCGCCATAGGCAATGCCAGAGGGAAAGGCGCGCGTGGTCTGCAAAGAGGCAAAGTTGATCACCCGCCCCCAGCCCTTGGATTTCATCTGAGGCACAAAACATCGCGTCAGAAAAAATGGCGTCGACAAATTCAAGGCCAACGTATGATCCCAACCATCAAAGGTGACATCATCAGCATGTTCACGGTTATTAATTCCGGCAGCATGAACAATGATATCGGGCGCGCCAAACGGCGCTGCAATCGCATCAGACAGCGCGTCCAGACCGGCGCGATCAGACACATCCCCCTGCACCGAAGCCGCGCCAATGTCTGCGGCCAGTGCATCCAACTGCACCTGTCGACGCGCGACGCCGACGACCCTAGCACCTGCTCCTGCCAATGCCACAGCAGCCCGTCGACCAAGGCCCGAACTGGCCCCGGTCACGCAAGCCACCCGGCCGGTCAAATCAAACAAGGCGCGGGGATCATCCATCGGCTGACAGATCAAAATTTTCACCTGGGAAATACTTGGCCAGGCGCACATCGGCCGCGCGCGCGTGACCTTCCATACCCTCAAGCCGCGAAAGACGCGCGGTTGCCTCGGCAACGGGCTTGGAGCCCTCGCGTGTTGCACGCTGCCACGTCACAATCTTCATATACTTGTGAACGCTCAAACCACCGGTATATTGTGCCGACCGCGATGTTGGCAGCACGTGATTTGGACCAGCCGCCTTGTCACCATAAGACACTGTGGTCTCTTCGCCCAAGAACAAAGAGCCATAGCACTCCAACCGATCCAGCCACCAATCCAGATCATCTGCCTGCACCGTCAAGTGTTCAGGAGCATATTCGTCCGAACAGGCCGCCATGTCCTCACGGTTCGCGCAGACAATCACTTCTGCATAATCACGCCACGCAGCTTCGGCGTTTTGGCGATTGAGTTCTGGCAGATCAGCAATCAGATCGGGGACCAAGTCCATAACCTTTTGCGCCAAAGGTTCATCATCCGTCACCAACCAGACCGGAGAATTGTATCCATGCTCTGCCTGACTGACCAAGTCGGTCGCCACGATCAAAGGATCAGCCTTTGCGTCCGCAAGGACCAAGCTGTCGGTGGGTCCAGCAATCATGTCTATACCGACGCGACCAAA
>JAQXDR010000121.1 GCA_029251265.1 Pseudoprimorskyibacter sp.
CCAGGATCGGGACCAGTATGGCCACCGCCTGCCCGCCCGAAAGCACGGCCACAGCGCGTAGAAAAGAGGACTGCATCAGGCTTTGGAGACGGGCAATCATGCAGGCCCCCTGTCAAACAGTGCAGCCACACGGGCCGCAATCCCGGTCCAGGTCATCTCGCGTACAACCAAATCCAGTGCGGCGGTTTGCAACCGCAGGATCCGGCCTGGATCCGCCAGCAGAGCGGCCAGCGCTGCATTCAGCGCTGACTGGTCTCGGGGGACCACCAGCGCGGGATCAATCTGGCGCAAAAAGGGTGCCAGCCCCACACCATCACTGGCGATGACCGGCGTGCCCATGGCCAGCGCTTCAGCAGCAGACATACCAAAGCTTTCCCGGACCGAGGGCACCAGCACCACATCAGCGCCTGCCAGCAATGCCCATTTACGCATACCATCCACCGGACCCAGAAAAGCCCCGCAGATCGAGCCATCGGCGCGGGTCAGCCCTTGTTCCAGATTGGCGCGCAGGCCGATCTGATCGTGTCCTGCCAGCAAGATGTGGGCCCCAGGCACCGCACGGGTCGCGGCAATGGCCATATCTGCACCTTTGGTCCAGTCCAGCCGTGCCAAAAATGCCACCCGAGAACCCTTTGGCACATGTCCCCAGACAGCCTCAATTTCAGCTGGTGTTGGTGCTCTGGAAGGTCCTGTAACCCCGTTGCCGATCATCTTGACCGGGGCCAGATCAAGCCCCATGCGCGCCAGACTCTGGGCTTCACCGTCAGAGGTCACATGGATCGCCCGTGCCCGCGCCAAAGCGGCGCGTTCCTGCAGTGCAATCCATGCCGTTTTGATGATCCGGGATTTGCCGGCCACCATTTCCGGCACCAGCATGCCCCGTGGCGCCATGACCACTGGCACTCTTGCTGCCTGTGCCATGCGTGCCAGTTTTGGTCCCGGCCAGAGAAACACTCCATTGACATGCAACCCGTCCATGGTGGGCATCAGCTTTGCCGCCCGTGCGGCCAGTGCGGGACTGTGATAAAGCCGTCTGGGCGCGACGATGGGGCAGTAATGTACTTGCACACCATCCATTTCCGTGGGGGACTCCAGATCCACATCCAACCGGTCTGGTCCGTCCACATCTGTGGTCATGACATGCACCTCGTGACCAATCTCTGCCAGCCCGCGCGCCAGCCCATGGGTCGAGCGCACCGGCCCGCCATAACGGGTCGCGGGCAAATAATTGGGGGCAAAGATCATTATGCGCATCGCGGATCAGGCCCCCTTGCCAATATCTGCCAGAAAGGCGCGGTGCTTGTCGACAAAGGCGGTGTAGCCAAAGCGTTCCGTGGCCACGGCGCGCGCCTCGGCAGCCAGACCGGGACCCGCGCGCGTCAGCAGATCCACCAGTGCATTTGTCATGGCATCTGCATCGCGGGGAGAGACCACCGTGCCATTGCGCCCTGCATCTACAGCCTCGCGTGAGCCGTCTTCATTGCCGACCAATACCGGTACGCCTGATGCCATGGCCTCGAGCGGGGTCAGCGGGATACCTTCGCCCCGGCCCGGCCCCTTGTCAGAGACAAGACAAAAGACATCGCCTACCCGATAGATTGCAGCAAGATCTTCCTCATCTACCGAGCCGGTGAAACTGATGCTGTCCGACAGTCCCAGATCTGCCACCTTGGCCTTGAGCCGGTCGGCGTCATCGCCCCGGCCCGCCACAACCAAATGCGCATCCGGCATACAGGTGCGCACATGTCCCCAGATTTCGATCAGACGGTCATAGCCTTTGTGACGTGCAGCCACAGCGAGCCGTCCAAGTGTCAGCACGATGCGGCGTGTACCAGCCTCGGGCAGCCCGTAGCGTGTTACCAAATGATCTGGCGCAGGCCCTGGACAGAACCGTTCAAGATCCACACAATCCCAGATCACCACCGGATCATCGGCATGCATGGCCTCGTTGCGCACATGGTCTGCTGTAGCATGACAGTCCGAAATCACGTGATCCATCCGCCCCATATGCGCCAGCCGGGCAGGCGTCAGCCCGGACCAGAGCTCGAGCCCATAGACATTGAGCACCGTCGTGGCACCCGAAAGCTGTGCCAGACGGCTGACCAGCGGGGTAAAATTGACATGCGCGCACAAGATCACATCAGGCCGCCACAACGCCACCTCGCGAGCTGCCCGCAGGGCAAAGCGCGCGCGCGAACCCCGGGTCGCCGCCCCGCTGCCGCCATGCCAGGCCACGTCAAAGCCGGTTTCAAAGCTGTCCTCATCAGGTCCAAGCAGCGACAGCACACGCAGGTTCACCGGCCCCACGATCTCGCGCAGTGCCTCGATCTGATAGCGGCCATAGCGGCTGATCCCGCCCTTGTCGAAACAACCGGGCGTGAGGTAAAGGATACGGGTCATTTCAAAGCTTTTCTGCTGGCAAAGAGCCGGTTGCGTTTTTTGTTTATCTGCTTCTCAAATATAATCGTAAGTAAGGTCATGATTAGCCAGGCAAAGACCGCGCCATTGACAATGAAAAAGGGCCGCAAGAGCGGATCAGTCGCAACGATGCCCACCACAAATAGACGGGCAAAACGCAGGTAGTCGCCTGCCGCCAGATAGGCAGCCGCACGCCGGTCGATCCGTGTCAGGATCAGACCCAGTACAATAAATCCAAGAAAGACCCCAATATACCCAAAGTTGATAAAGAACTCGAACACAGTGCCCGTGCCAAATGTCGAGCTTTCGGACAAGGTGATACCGGTATGCTCGGACATGAAGCCACTGCCGCCCCGCGCTGGTTTGCCAGGCCAGATAAACCGGGGCAGCAGAACAAGCGGCAAAACGATGAGCGTCGCACCCCATTGCTGCAGCTCGGGAAACAACTGATGCTGTTCGATCATCCGCCCGATGAAGATGTTCAGGTTGAGACGGATATTGACCAGATCCAGCGCATCGAAATTACCAAGCGAAAAGATTTCAGTCTGGGTGATAGCGCGCCAGATCACTGCTCCGAGAGATCCCTCGGCGCCCTGCCAAATGATTAGGCGGATCTCGTTACGAAACGAAGCCCAACCGACAAAAAGCGTGAGCAAAACATAGACTACGAGGATTGTGGCGCCTACGCGCCAGAGCACACTACCAGCATCCGCAGGCTTTTGGATCTGCGCAAACCAAAACCCTATTAATAGTATTCCAAACAGAAATCCGTAGGATAAGAAGCCCCAGATCACCAGATAATAAAGAGGGATCAGCGCGGCGATGGCTATCCAGCGGGTGATCGACTGTCCTTGGCGTGCTGCCAGAACGGCGCCCAAACACACACACACCACTGCAAGGTTGCGACCCACTTCCAGTAGGGCCCCTGACATTGGAAAGCTGACCCGCAGAAAATTCAAGGCAAAGCTGGCCAGAGCAATGCCCCCCAAAAGTCCCAAAACCGCGCGCTGATAGTCCGCATTGGGCAAGGAAAGGGTGCTGGTGTCGGCAAGAGGCTCGCGTTTGCGCGCTTTGCCAAAGACCCCACAGCCAATTGCAAAGCC
>JAQXDR010000161.1 GCA_029251265.1 Pseudoprimorskyibacter sp.
CGCGACAACGCCTCGGTGCCAACCACAAAAACGGAGACCATCTGATGAGTGACTGGATCAAAAGCCTGCCCGATGCCGCGCGTGATTTTCTGCACAACCGCCGTTTGGACGAAGTCGAATGCGTCGTCGCGGATTTGCCCGGAATTGCGCGGGGAAAGGCCGTCCCTGCGTCCAAATTTGCACGTCAAACCAGTTTTCATCTTCCTGATTCAATTTTTTACCAGACCATCACCGGTGGCTGGGGAGAGGCCGCCTCGGAAGAGGAAGGTTTTATCGAAAAAGATATGATTTTGCGGCCTGACATGTCCACCACGTCCGCTGCACCATGGACCGGAGACTGTACACTGCAAGTGATCCACGATGCCTTTGACCGGTACGGGGATCCTGTACCGTTTGCCCCGCGCAACGTCTTGAAGCGCGTCGTAGAGCTTTATCATGCGCAAGGCTGGGAACCCGTGGTGGCCCCTGAAATGGAGTTTTTTCTGGTTGCCCGGAATATCGACCCTGGCCAGGACATCAAACCCATGATGGGCCGGTCCGGTCGACCAGCAGCCGCCCGTCAGGCCTATTCAATGACAGCAGTCGATGAATTTGGGCCAGTCATTGACGATATCTACGACTTTGCCGAGGCGCAGGGTTTTGAGATCGATGGCATTACCCAAGAGGGAGGCGCCGGTCAGCTTGAAATTAACCTGCGCCACGGCGATCCGGTGAAATTGGCGGACGAGGTCTTCTATTTCAAGCGCCTGATCCGCGAAGCAGCACTGCGGCACGATTGTTTTGCGACGTTTATGGCCAAGCCTATTGCACAAGAACCCGGCAGTGCCATGCATATTCACCATTCATTGCTGGACACTGCGACAGGCAAAAACCTGTTTGCGGGTCCCGAAGATCAGGAAACGGCTGAATGCAAACACTTTATTGGTGGTCTGCAACACCATATGCCTGCTGCAATTGCGGTGCTTGCCCCGTATGTGAACAGTTATCGTCGTTATGTCAAAGATCACGCCGCCCCAATAAACCTTGAATGGGCACGCGACAATCGCACAACGGGGATCCGAATCCCGCTATCGGACGAGATCAGCCGCCGCGTCGAAAACCGCATGGCAGGCATGGATTGCAACCCGTATCTCGGCATTGCAGCCTCACTGGCCTGTGGGTATCTGGGATTGATGGAGAAACGCATACCGTCTTCTCCGTTTGAAGGCGACGCCTATGATGGCGACGCAGATATCCCACAGGTTTTAGGTCAGGCACTGGAATTGTTTGATGCTGCGACAAGCCTTCATGATGTATTAGGTCCCGAATTTGCACGGGTCTACAGCATCGTCAAACGGGCTGAATATGAGGAGTTTCTGCAGGTCATATCGCCATGGGAACGTGAACATCTGTTGTTGAACGTGTGATGAATTTATTGGATGCCAACGATCGCGCCGGAGAATATCCCGATAGCTGGTACGCAGCGACAGCCCCGCTGGCGCCACCACGCGCGCCGCTAAAAGGCGACATTCACACGGATGTCTGTGTGATTGGCGCCGGTTACACGGGTCTTTCTGCGGCTTTGCACCTTGCAGAAGCCGGGCTGTCGGTTGTTGTAGTCGATGCCCAACGCGTTGGATTCGGGGCATCGGGCCGTAACGGCGGACAACTGGGTGCAGGGCAACGCAAAGAACAGCCCGAGCTAGAAGCAAAGTTTGGCAAAGACACCGCCCGGCATCTGTGGGATTTGGGACTGGAGGCCACAGCGCTGGTCAAATCCCTTATCGAAAAACACAACATCGATTGCTATCTGCGCCCGGGGTTGGCATGGACCGCATCAACGGCATCGGACGTAGCAGACCTGCATCGCTATGCAGAGCATATGGATCACCATTACGGGTATGAACTGACCCCTCTTGATGCGCAGGATTGTCATGCACTGTGTCCTTCGCCCGATTACAAAGGCGGAATCCTCGATTGGGCAGCAGGACATCTGCATCCGCTCCGCTATGCATTTGGCCTCGCGCGGGCTGCCGAGGACGCAGGCGCCGTTATCTATGAAAAAACGCGTGTTTTACATATCGATCCTGATACCACGGCAGCGTCAGTGCAGGTTGTGACGGACCAGGGATCTGTGACGTCACAAACATGTATCCTCGCGTGTAATGGCTATCTGGGGGACTTGAGCCCGCCCGTCGCAGCCAAGGTAATGCCCATCAATAACTTTATCGCTGCGACCGAACCTCTTGGGGGGCGTAAGGCTGAGGTCCTGACCCGCGATATTGCCGTGTCAGATGCACGGTTCGTGATCAATTATTTCCGGCTTAGTCATGACGGCAGATTGCTATTTGGCGGGGGTGAAAGTTACGGCTACCGGTTTCCATCAGACATCCGCGCAACCGTCCAAAAGCCAATGCTGGAGATTTTTCCGCACCTGAAAGATGTCCATCTCGACTACGCTTGGGGCGGGACACTGGCGATCACTCTGGCGCGGCTGCCTTACATGACCCGTCCTGCACCGGGTGTTTTGTCGGCCTCCGGCTATTCTGGCCATGGGGTTGGCACTGCAACGCATGCAGGCCAGTTATTGGCGCAGGCTATCTGCGGGCAATCCAGCGGCTTTGATATATTCGCTGACATTCCGGCAAAACCGTTCCCCGGGGGCGCTCGTCTACGCAGTCCATTGCTCGCCATGGCGATGACATGGTTTGCTCTGCGCGATCGTCTTGGACTATAAATTTCAAGCGCAAACGAGTGACCTGCTGCGCGACCTAGCCGTTAGACCCTTGCAATATGGTCACATCATTTGACCGGAACACCTACAGTCTGGCGTCGTTTGGCAGACGTCCTATGAGATTAGAATTCTGTAAGTAATGGCGGCAAGAAGAGGTGGCTTTCTCCAACATCTGGGAACTCCAAATTTAATTCCCGACACCAATATTATCCTACTGCCTATTTGTTCATGCGTGATAGTTTTTCCTGCAGCTCGGACAATTGCTTTCGAATATCATCCAAATCTTCTTTACCGTCACGCGGCGTTGATTGCCTTGGCTCAGACGTCTCACCAACAGGCGGCATCATTGCTTTCAAAAAGGCTTCTTGCTGCGCTTGCACTGCTTCGAACCCTGATAGACCAGCCATCGGATTACTGCGGCTCATTTGCTCAACCCATTTGGACTGACTATCGCGAAACATGTCGAAACTGGCCGCCAAAAACTGTGGGACGCTAGATGTCGCCTGCGTAGTATAGCTGCGCACAAGGTCATTTAGTATGTTGACAGGAAGAACATTTTCACCCCGGCTCTCATGTTCCGCAATAATCTGAAGCAAATATTGCCGTGTCAGATCGTCTCCTGATTTCAGGTCTATAATTTGCACTTCACGCCCATCACGGATGAAACCCGCAATATCTTCCAACGTCACATAATCCGAAGTTTCGGTATTATAGAGCCGTCGACTGGCGTAGCGCTTGATCAACAAAGTTGTCTTATCATTCGCCACAGGTGTCCTCCCCGAACTTATACCGTGCTGCAATGCAGCTTTGCACAGGCAGTGACAGAGGGAAAGCCACTTTGCGACCTCAGCCTTTGACGTTGTGAATTAACAAAACAAATAAGGCCGAGCCAATGTAGGCCCGACCTTTGTTTGGTTCACGTAGAGGCGGCAAAAGCACAGTTATGCCTTGCCTACACTTTACTTTGCAGCGCCGGATGCCTTTTTTGCAGCCGTTGCGACGTCTGCAGTCGCTTTTTTAACAGCAGCAGAGGCGTCTTCCGACATGTCCTTGCCTGCAGCCATCATGAGTTCCACTGTATCCATCTGGATCTTTTTCGCAATCTCAGCGAAAGCGGCCATATTTTCTGATGCGACTTCGGCCTGAGCGGATGCAAAGTCGGTCATCGCTTTGGCGTAATCAGCAGGCTCTACCTTGGCTTTGGTCATATCACCCAGCTTGGTGATGGTTTCTTTTGTCCACTTCGAAGAGATCTCGGCAGATTTTTCGGCGGCCTCAAGCGCTACACCTGACAATTTCTCATTCAGGGTCGCAGATGTTTTGAATGCATCTTCGACAGTTTTTGTGTCGACTGGGAATGCACCCATCATGTCTTTCATCATTGATGCGAAGTCTTGGTTTTTTGCTGCAGCGGCCATCGTCTAGCTCCTTAGGTAGGTGTGGGTCCAACCCACGTCCGGTTCATCTCTGCATTCCATATGTACGCTGCATTGCAGAAATTCAAGATGTTTTTGCTGCACTGCGGCAAAAACATCTTGAACGCTCAAATACATTCACTGGCTTTCTTGGTCACATAAGTCCCTGGTGCAGGCGCGATGGGCCTAAAAGCCGCACTGCCTGGCTCTCGAGCATCAATCCATTTTCCAGAACGCTTAGAAAGCCAAGACCCCCACACCGGCCACCACGATTCCTTGGCATAGCTCGCACCCGCTTGCCATGCCTCAGGATCCAGTTTCGTATCATCATTCAGATAATAGCCATATTTGCCCTTGGAGGGCGGGTTGACGATGCCTGCAATGTGTCCGGACTCGGACAATATGAATAATTTAGAGCGGGATTTGGTCTGCTGAAATCCGCGATAGCATTCCTTCCACGCGGCAATATGATCTGTCTCTGCGGTCACCGAACAAATCGGCACATCGACATCTGTGATTTTCAATGTATGACCCAATAATTCAAATCCGCCGTCCACGAATTCATTGCGCTGGCACAGCCCCCGCAAATATTGCACAGCCATTTTACCCGGTAAATTGGCACCGTCCCCGTTCCAATACAAAAGGTCAAATGCAGGCGGCGTTTGCCCCATCATATAGCTTCGAATAGCCGGCCCATAGATCAAATCATTTGACCGCAAGTAGCTGAACGTTCGTGCCATGATAAAGCTGCGTAAAATTCCAGAGTCGTCTATGTCTTCTTCGATCCCATCAATAAAATCATTAGACAAAAATGGTGTGAACTCGCCTTGGTCGCCAAAATCGGTCAGCGTCGTAAAGAATGTTGCTGATTTAACAGATTTATCGCCGCGCTGTTTCAGCAGCGACAGCGTGAGATGCAGCGTGGTCCCAGCAATACAATAGCCGACTGCATTAACTTTTTGCTGACCCGTGATGGCTTTGACAGTGTCGAATGCGGTCAAAAAGCCCTCTTGTATGTACTCTTCCAAACCAACATCGGCATAGCTCGCATCGGGATTGATCCAGCTGACCACGAATAATGTATAACCCTGATCAACCACCCACTTTATAAAACTATTTTTCTCTTTTAGATCCAGAATATAGTATTTGTTGATCCAAGGCGGAAATAGAACAACCGGGGTTTCGCGCACTTTTCCTGTTGTCGGGGCGTACTGTATCAACTCCATCATTCGATTGCGAAAAACGACTTCGCCCTCGCAGGTCGCGATATTGCCCCCTATTTCGAATGCTGTTTCATCTGCCAGCCGCACAACCAGCTCACCGTTGTTAGCCTCTAGATCGTTGACTAGATTTTCGAGACCCAACAGCAGGCTTTCCCCATCGGTTTCCACTGCACGTTGCAGCGCGTCAGGGTTTGTTGCCAAAAAATTTGTTGGTGCCATCAGATCGACGATTTGTTGGGCAAAATAGGTCAGGCGCTGTTTTTCCCGAGGCTCCATATCTTCGATCGAGTCAACCGCAGTGCGAATCGTTTCTGCATTGATCAGATATTGCTGTTTTACAAAGTTGAACCAGGGATGATTGTCCCATAACGGGTTTGAAAACCGCCGGTCTACAGGCCCGGTATCAGTGGGCGGTTGCAGCTTTCCTTGGCTTAATGCCTGCTGTGCCTCAATAAAATGGGTAACCGTTCTGCCCCAGTGAGAAATCTGATGTTCAATAAGTTTCGCAGGGTTTTGCAGACATTCTTGCCAATACGCCTGCGCCGCTTTGGTATAGAGCTCGTTGCCCGGCGCGCTAAGCGCTTGATTTACCTTTGTTTTATGCGTAATTGCACCAACCAAGCGCTGACGGAGGCCTTCAATCTTGGATAGATTTTCTTCGAGTTTCTCGCGATGTTCTTCCGCGACCTCTAGATTTCTTGGCAATTCCATGGTTTCCACATATCCTGCGTTGTAATTAAGTTAAGCGCCGCCTGCGTGCTTGCATAGCACAAAGGCGCTTCCGGTCGTAGACCGTAATAAAAGGAGACGCACATGCGTTACATGGCGACCTACGACCTTATGGAAACTGTTCGAAACACGAACCAGTGGCTGGGCGCTACGGCAAAAACGGTGGCATCGTACCCGTCTTTCGCGATGGTACCGAACCCGGCGATGGCTTGGATGGCTGCCTGGGGTGAAGTTACCGAACGGACGTTTGAACGGATGGTGGTCAAACCTGATTGGGGCATTCACAACATCACATGTGATGACGGTAGAGATCATTTGGTCAACGTCCAGACGGTGGTTGAGCGCCCGTTCGGCGACCTCATCCACTTTGATGTCGCCGGACGCGAGGCACAGCCGCGTAAAATTCTTTTGGTTGCTCCCATGTCCGGGCATTACGCAACCCTCCTTCGCTCAACCGTAGTGTCGCTGATGACGAACTGCGAAGTCTATGTGACCGACTGGCACAACGCGCGCGACATTCCGGTGTCAGCAGGGAAGTTTGACGTTGAGGATTACACCCTCTATCTTATGGATTTCATGAGAGAATTAGGGCCAGACACCCATGTCATTGCTGTGTGCCAGCCTGCTCCGCTGACCCTTGCGGCCACTGCATACCTGGCAGAACTGGATCCGGACGCTCAGCCGCGAACGCTGACACTTATCGGTGGACCAATCGATCCGGACGCGACACCTACGGATGTGACCGATTTCGGTCACCGCGTCACAATGGGCCAGTTGGAAGAAATGATGATCCAGCGCGTGGGATTTAAACACAAGGGCGTCGGCCGGAAAGTCTATCCCGGACTTTTACAGCTGAGCTCGTTTATGTCCATGAATGCCGACACGCATTCAAAAGCGTTCATGGATCAGATCTCGCGGGTCAGTCGCGGCGAAGCGGGGGATCATGATAAGCATAATCGCTTTTATGATGAATACCTTGCGGTCATGGACATGCCGGCCGAGTTTTACCTATCAACCGTCGAGCGCGTCTTTAAAAAACGTGAAATTGCAAAAAATGAATTCACTGTGGCTGGGCACAAAGTCGACATGGGCAAGATCACCAAAGTGGCGATCAAAACCGTCGAAGGGGCAAAAGACGACATCTCTGCTCCGGGTCAATGTGTGGCTGCTCTGGATCTTTGCACGGGCTTGCCTGATAGCAAAAAAGCCAGTCATTTAGAACCTGATGCAGGCCATTACGGCATTTTTGCAGGTCGCAGTTGGCGTAACAACATTCGTCCTTTGGTGTTAGAATTTATTGATGCGAATTCAGGGGCAGGCACTGGGTCCTAGGCCGAGACATTCCGGCGTGTTTCTTTCGTGACTTGGAACCTTTGGACCCGGAAGGGGCACGCCCTTCCGGTTTTCCAAGTCGCGCCCACAAGGGGCGCGGCGCAGATTAACCTTTTGCCTTGGCGAATACAGCGTCTATCATCTTTTGTGTGCCCTGCACAAATTCCAGCGAACAGGGATACTCGGCCCCGTCCAGAACAGTGGCAGCGAAAGCTTCGAGCTGGTTTACGTAATGGTTGGCTGCAGGGAACCTGAGTGTTTCGACCGCCATTGGTGCCGTAGGACGATGCAGTTCAATCTGCGCCTCGCCGTAGCTGCCGGGATTAAAAGGCGCAGTCAACCGCATGACACCATCAGTTCCGTGAAAGGTAACATCTTGCCACGGACTCATGCGCATACTGACCACACCTGTATAGTGAAACGATGGAAAGCGCGCGGTGCAGTGGCTCCAGACGTCCACATCGTTTTCCCAATCAATGTAGGATGATAAGATTTCAACCGGCTCTTCGCCGGTCACAAAACGCACCGAGCCCATGGTGTACACCCCGATATCAGGAAGGGCCCCTCCACCCATTTGAGCCGAGTTCCTGATGTTACCCGGATCGCGCGAATTGTCATAGCTGAAGGCACAGGACACCCGCTTGATCGTCCCTATCGCGCCTGCCTCAAAAAGTTGCTTGGCCATTTGCCATTGTGGATGATGAACAATCATAAAAGCCTCTGCGACCAGCAGCCCTGTAGCGTCCCGCACAGATATTAATTGATCAAAATCATCAGCGCGAAGACAGAGCGGCTTTTCACATAAAACTGGCTTGCCTGATTTGATCGCCTTGATTGTCCAGTCGAGATGTAAATTATTGGGCAGCGGGATATAAACAGCGTCTATTTTGGGATCCTCGAGCAAAGCTTCATAGCTGTTATGTATCTCAACCGTTGGCTCAATTTCCCGAAAAAGCGCAGCTTTTTCAGCGCTGGACGTTGCCAAAGCCCCAAATCGTGTTCGGCGTGCCAACTGCATGGCAGGAACCATATGGTCTTTTGCAAATTTCGCGCCGCCCAAAACACCCCAATTCAAATATTCTGACATCCAACTCTCCCGTTTTGTACAAAGATGTCGCGGTCACGACGCAAGCGCAACTGGGATATTATGGCCCGTCAAAACAAAGCTTCGTCTGTTTCCGACGCTGCAACAGTTACATCAAACAATGACCAAACCTTTTGTCTGTCGTGGTAAGACAGACCGTGGCCCAACAGGTACCATTGAAATCCACAACAGTCTTTGCCCCATCCCTCAAGCGATGCAATCAGCACTACAGATTAGATGATCAAATTAATCATTTTAAAAACTTGAACGATCAAACCGTTTTTCTTTAAAAAACCGCTCTGCTTGGGGGACAGAGCGGCTTAAATGCAGCAGCAGACGACGTACGGTATGGGACACTCATCCTGCCCGGCTGCATATCACGGTCAGGCGCGCGCGAACATTCCTTGTTCACGAGCAAGATCACGCATTTTTTTCTGAAGTTTTTCAAAAGCGCGTACTTCAATCTGTCGAATACGCTCACGGCTGACAGAATACGTCGCACTCAGATCTTCAAGTGTCACTTGCGTTTCAGACAACCGCCGTTGCGTAAGAATATCGCGTTCACGGTCATTCAGAACCTCCATGCCTTGTTCCAACAAGGTACGGCGCATATCCAGTTCGTCCTGCGCCTCGTAATCGCCAGCCGTGTTCGCGGATTCGTCCTCGAGCCAATCCTGCCATTGCATAGATCCTTCGCCATCAGATCCAACCTGCGCGTTTAAAGACGCATCCCCACCTGACATACGACGGTTCATTGAGACGACTTCGGTCTCAGTCACGCCAAGATCATGGGCTATCTTTGCGACATGTTCTGGCCGCAGATCACCTTCTTCTAACGCTCCAATGCGGGCTTTGGCCTTGCGCAAGTTAAAAAACAACTTCTTTTGCGCACTGGTTGTTCCCAGTTTGACCAGCGACCAAGACCGCAGAATGTATTCCTGAATAGACGCCCGGATCCACCACATGGCATACGTGGCCAATCGAAACCCTTTTTCTGGATCAAAACGCTTAACGGCTTGCATCAGGCCGACGTTCGCCTCTGAAATCACTTCTGCTTGCGGTAGGCCATACCCACGATATCCCATGGCAATTTTGGCAGCCAACCGCAAATGCGATGTTACCATTTTATGCGCGGCGCCACTGTCTTCATCTTCGACCCAACGCTTGGCCAGCATGTATTCTTCTTCAGGTTCCAAAAGCGGAAACTTGCGGATTTGCTGAAGGTAGCGGTTTAGCCCAGCCTCGGGTGAGGGTGCGGGTAGGTTTGCGTAGTTGCTCATATCTTGTTCCCCCAATGTTTATTTCGTTAACATACAGCTAGGTATCCGAACTGATCAGTTCAAGTTCTTCCCTAACATTTCTTTAACACAAGGTAGAAACTTTTCTGTTACGCGTGCAGTGCGTTTTAGTGCACACCGCCTATGCATCAGTGTTTGGGGTCCAGTGCCGCAAGCAACACGGTCATGTCTTTTGGCAAGTCAGCTTTGAAATGGTGGGGTTTGTCAGTAACAGGATGATCGAACCCCAACTCAGCCGCATGCAAAGCTTGGCGTGGAAAATTTAAAACAGCTTCTGCGGCCTCCGGTCCAATCGCGCGACCCGCCACGCGTCGACGCCCACCATAGACCGGGTCACCGACCAAGCCGTGACCTACATACGCCATATGCACCCGGATCTGATGGGTACGCCCTGTCTCTAACCGGCATTCCACCAACCCAAGGGCCGCAGGGGTGCCGTAGGATTCGATCAAACGCAGACGTGTCACGGCGTGGCGGCCTGATTCAAATAAAACAGCTTGTTTTTGGCGTTCTGTCTTATGACGTGCAAGTTGTGTGGTGATGCGCAGGATCCCACCGGATTCAGCGGCGACACCGCGCAGTCCCCGCAGTCGCGGATCGACAACATCCGGCACCCCATAACACAGGGCCTGATATGACCGAATAACGCTATGAGCAGCAAATTGTTTCGCCAATCCGTGATGTGCGCGATCTGACTTAGCAACAACCAACAAGCCGCTGGTATCTTTGTCAATTCGATGCACGATCCCAGGGCGTTTTTCGCCACCCACACCGGATAACTTCCCCCCAAAATGATGCAGCAAAGCGTTAACCAATGTCCCACACGGTGTCCCCGGTGCAGGATGCACAACCATGCCCGCAGGTTTCATAACCACAAGCAGATCATCATCCTCGTAGCGAATATCAAGTGGGATCGCTTCGGGCATCACATCGTAGTTCTGAACCTCGGGCACAGTAATACATAAAATATCGCCTTCTGCGACACGCGCTTTCGGGTCAGCGGCAACAACACCATCGCGGGTGACGGCACCCTGTGCTATCAAACGGGCAAGGCGGGTTCGGCTCAGCGCTGCATCCTCTGGCACATCTCGGGCCAGTGCCTTATCCAGACGCGACGGCGGTGCGCTGCCAATAGTAACAATCAAACGAGAAGACGCCATGACAGATGCTCCGGAACCCGACCTGCCCGAGCCGGGAAATCTACGCTTTTTGCGCATATTGGTGACAGTGTTGACAGCGGTCATGATCGTCGGGCTTGGTTTAATCGTCACGCTGGTTGTCTTGGACTATACGGACCGCGCAGCGCCTTTGCCAGAGGTGATCACCCTGCCCGACGGTGCACAAGCCCGCGCATTTACCTATGGCAAAAACTTCTATGCTGTCGTGACCCAAGATGACAAAATCTTAATCTATGATCGAGACAGCCATCAATTGAATCGAGAGATTACGATAGACTGACATCATGCGCCGGTCTGGCAGATTACGCTTTTGTCTGTATGGTTTTTGCAGGCCGGTCAAAGGAACAAAACCAACGCGCCGCACTGCCCCTTGCAAGGACGTCAAGCTTGGGGCATCAGTCTGGCAAGAGGATCTGTCATGTTGAAAACCCGAATTATTCCTTGCCTTGACGTGGCCGATGGACGCGTTGTGAAGGGTGTCAATTTCGTCAACCTCCGCGATGCCGGAGACCCAGTGGATGCCGCACGCGCATATGATCGCGCCGGCGCGGACGAGATATGTTTTCTCGATATCCATGCGACCCATGAAAACCGCGCCACCATGTTCGACGTGGTCACCCGCACAGCCGAGGAGTGCTTCATACCGCTGACTGTGGGCGGCGGTGTCAGAACGGTTAACGATGTGCGCGCGCTTTTGCGTGCCGGGGCGGATAAGGTCAGCTTCAACTCAGCCGCAGTGGCAAATCCCGATATTCTGGCTGATGCCGCTGAGCAATTCGGCAGCCAATGCATTGTCTGTGCCATTGATGCCAAAACCGTGGCTCCCGGACGATGGGAAATCTTTACCCATGGTGGGCGGCGTGCGACAGGCATTGATGCGGTGGACTTCGCGCGCACCGTAACCGCAAAAGGAGCCGGGGAAATTTTGCTGACAAGTATGGACCGCGACGGCACAAGAGCAGGCTTTAATCTGCCGCTCACCCGCGCCATCTCTGACAATGTAAATGTGCCGGTCATCGCCTCGGGGGGCGTGGGCAATCTGGATCATCTGGTTGA
This sequence comes from Pseudoprimorskyibacter sp., assembly GCA_029251265.1. Taxonomy (GTDB): domain Bacteria; phylum Pseudomonadota; class Alphaproteobacteria; order Rhodobacterales; family Rhodobacteraceae; genus JAQXDR01. The sequence continues at coordinate 12,029 of JAQXDR010000161.1, forward strand.
CGGTGTGACCGAAGGTGGAGCGAGTGCCGTTTTGGCTGCATCAATCTTTCATTTTGGCGACCACACGATCGCAGAGGCCAAAGCCCATATGGCGGCAGCCGGAATTCAGATGAGGCCCGTATGACGCTTGAGGACCTAGAAGAGATCGTCGCCAAGCGCGCCCTGGCAGACCCCAGCGAAAGCTGGACGGCTAAACTCGTCGCGCAGGGGCCTGAAAAATGTGCTGAAAAGTTTGGAGAAGAGGCGATCGAGGCTGTGATCGAGGCTGTGCGCAACGATCCAGAGGCCTTAGCCAAAGAGGCCGCGGACGTTTTGTTTCATCTTCTTGTCATGCTGCGGTCCCGTGATGTCGCCCTGTCTGACGTCATGCATATACTGGCCACACGACAGGGCCAGTCCGGTCTGGCCGAAAAGGCTGCACGCTCTTAAGATCGAAGCCTCTGGACACTTCGCCGGACCTCGCTAAATTCCAAACCAAGCACATTTAAATGCAGAGGCGAAGCTCATGGAAAAATTTGGCAAGAGCCAGCCCGTCAAACGGGTTGAAGACGTTCGATTTCTAAAAGGACAAGGCCGCTACGTGGATGATATTGCCCCGCAAGGCGCCCTTCAAATGGTCGTGTTTCGGTCATCAGTGGCGCATGCCGTGATAAAGGCGTTTGATACTCACGAAGCGCGTCGCGTGCCGGGGGTCCATATGGTTGCCACTGGCGCAGATCTTGAACGAGCAGGCATACGCTACGCGATGAACGCATCAACGGTTACGAATCGCGACGGAACCGGAGGCGCAGCACCGAAACGCCCCATCCTCACCACCGACAAAATGCGTTTTGTAGGTGAGCCACTGGCTTTTGTGGTTGCAGATAGTTTGCAAGCCGCTCGCGACGCTATCGAGTTGATTGATCTGGACTACGACGAACTCCCGTCTCATCTGGAACAGGCACCTGGCGGCACTGCCATACATGCCGAAGCCCCCGACAACCGCGCGTTTGACTGGGAGATCGGGGATGAGGCCTCCACCAAGGCAGCCTTCGATGCCGCGGCGCATATTGTTGAGCTCGATGTAGACGACAACCGGATCATCGTAAATTCTATGGAACCGCGCGGCGCTTTTGCCGAATGGGACGGGACCCGCCTTCATGTCGGCTTTGGGGGTCAGGGTGTGTGGGGCCTCAAGGGTGAGCTTGCGGCCTGTTTCGGACTGGACGCAGAAGACGTGCGGGTCACAAACCCGGACGTCGGCGGCGGTTTCGGTATGAAGGGCATGAACTACCCTGAATATTTCATGGTCGCTCACGCAGCGCGCACACTTGGCCGCCCTGTTCGTTGGATATCGGAACGAACAGAGGCCATGTTGACCGATAACGGTGGTCGGGATCTGTCACATCGCGCAGCCTTGGCGTTCGATGGAAATTACAAGATCACAGGCTACCGCATCGATACAGTCTGTAACTTGGGTGCCTATAACTCCAATTTTGCCCAGCATATTCAGACAAATTTGTTCGCACGGGTTCTGATGGGCACTTATGATGTGCAAACCATCTATGCGCGATGTCAGGGTTTTTTCACCAACACAACGCAAATCGATGCCTACAGGGGGGCAGGACGACCCGAGGCGATCTATCTTCTGGAACGTATGATTGACCGCGCTGCCAGAGAATTGGACATCGACCCTTGGGACTTGCGCAATAAAAACTTCATCGCTCCAGCTCAATTCCCATACAAAACCGTCACAGGAGAAACCTATGACGTTGGCGAATTCACTCGGGTCATGAGCCGGGCACAGGATTTTGGAAGTGTCGCCTCCTTTGCTGAACGTCGAGCCACCTCGGCACAGGCGGGCAAGCTGCGTGGACTGGGCATCTGCTACTATATCGAAAGTATCCTTGGCGATCCGTCCGAACATGTGCAGGTCGATTTCAACGAGGACGGCACAGCCACGATCTATGTGGGTACGCAATCCAACGGGCAAGGCCATGAAACGGTTTTTGCTCAGTTCCTATCGGATCAAACCGGGATTCCGGCTGACAAGATTTCTTTTGTGCAGGGCGACAGCGATCGCATCGCAGCAGGTGGAGGAACGGGGGGATCGCGATCTGTCACGGTCCAGACAAATGTCACTTTGACCGCCGTGGCCGAAATCGTTGGGGCCTTCTCTGCGTTCTTGGCTGACCACTCTGGCATGCCTGTCAACGATGTCAGCTTTGACGATGAACGGTTCCGCGTTGCCGGCACAAACCTAACTCCGACAATGCTTGAGGTGGCCGAAATGGCACGCGACGCAGGACGGGACGATATTTTGTCATTCAAAGCCAAGGATCAGATACCCGGGCGCAGTTATCCAAACGGCTGCCATATCGCCGAAGTAGAGATCGATACAGAAACAGGTGTGACCGAAGTGGTCCGCTACACTGTCGTAGACGACTTTGGAAACCTGATTAACCCTGTTCTGGCCGAGGGTCAGGTGCATGGCGGGGTGGTTCAGGGCATTGGGCAGGCCGTAACCGAACGGGTTGTCTACGATTCAGAAGGGCAGTTGTTGACGGCAACATTCATGGATTATGCGATGCCACGAGCTGCGGATGTGCCCATGGTAGACTTTGACTTTGAACCAGTGCCTTCGACATCCAATCCAATGGGGATGAAGGGCTGCGGCGAGGCCGGAACCGTGGGTGCATTGGCTGCCGTAGCGAACGCCGTGCAAGATGCTGTGTGGGATCGCGGGATCCGGCAGGTCGACATGCCGTTTACCCCACACCGCATGTGGGACTTGTTAAACACGCCCGTTGCTGCAGAATAATTCTGGCGCACCCCTTGCTGTCAGGGGGTGCGGTCGGCCACTCCAGCTGTCTGTGTCCTTAAAAGAGTACTTTGGGCTACTTTTGCCAGACTATGCAAAGAGATGTGTCTGCGTCCGCAATATGCGCTTTGCGACCAGTCCTGCAGCGACTTGATCCCATTACTGGCATTGCATGATACGCAACACAGCGCGATATTGTGCAAAGTTACGTGCGATGCGTCATTTACAATATGCTCCCAGCTTGGGGATGCGCCACGCGTGACAGGAGGGTTAACGAACTCCGTACCGCAGTAGATACAGCATTTATCCCGCGCGCATACTTGGCGCTCAACGTCCGCGGGTATGCCATCACGCATTGTCGTCTCCTAAAAAATGTGAACTGCCGCATCTTGGATGACCTAAAACGTCTCTGGTACATGCTGAACCAACGCGATGCCTATTATCATGCTTTTGTGCATCCCCCTTTTTTAGGGGGATAGATCATGCCAGAAGTATTACCGATGGCGCTTTGAGCGTGGTTTCAGGACCATATCACAGACGGTTTGAGCAGGCGCAACAGATGTCGTTATGCATGCGGCCTCCATCGGCCAGTTTCTGAACAAGCTCGAATATTCTGACAAAAAAAAGTCGCTGGTTGCCACCGAGCAACGGCGCGCCTGCGTGAAGAAGCAGCGTAGAAACTGGTTCAGACGCCCCCTTGCAGCCATGCGACAGCATCCTGATCGTCTCGACTTTATTAATCAGACATCTGTGAAAACCAACATTGAATCGCCGCGGGTCTGTCGGAGAGCATCAAGATTTGCACGAAACACAGGCGGGCGCGATCACGGCCATTGCACCCAAGATCGGCTGTCCCCCAAACCTTGAGTGGATGGGCAAGCGGGCCAAGAAAGATACTGGCATGCAAGATGGTTTGACCACGCAGGAACGGGATCGGATCAAGGCCCGGGAACGTGAAGTTCGCGAGCTGCGCCCGGCGAATGAGATCCTGCACAAGGCGTCTGCTAATTTTGCGCAGGCGGAACTCGACCACCCATCAAAGCGATGATCACCTTCATTGAAAATCAGCGCCTTGTTTACGGCGTCGATCTCGATCTGCAGATCCTGCCGGTCGGGCCTTGAACATATGACCACCACCTGGCGTGCCTCGCTGATCCGGCTACAGCTTCGGGATGCGATGCGACGGGCAGAAATCAAACCGGTCTGGGATGAGAATTACAAGGTCTACGGGGTTTACACGGCGTGGCATCAGCGCCAGCGTGCAGGATCTGGGAATGGCGACACTCGACTGGGTCGACTGGGTCAATCACCAGCGCCTGCTTGGACCTATCGGAAACATCCCGACAGCCGACGCCGAACAGACCTACTCTGCACAGCGCGACATGCTCGATATGATCAAGTGAAAGGACGCTATGGGTCCCCGAAAAATCCAGGGGCGATTTAGCCAGTCGATTGGGAACTCTGCGTATTTCTCGGTCACGATTGATCCTAGACGTCGACGCCAAGTTGCATCGATACGTTGCAGGCGCAGGTTCGGGTTCTACGAGAACCATAACTGCAACCATCGGTTCCGCTTCTTCGGTTTCGACAGGCTTCGGCGCAAAGTGTGGGTTCCGAAGCCACCTAAAGATCATGTTTGCATTCTTCGCGTAGCGACGCGCAACCTGCGCCACTGATACACTCGGCACCGCTGTCTGTTAACCGATCGAACGCTTCTTGTTGTCCGACCAGATCCGCCGCTCCCTGCGCATGCCTTCGATCAGCTACTACCGTGGAACTTCAAAGGCTGAACCAACGCTTGCTTTAGTCCTAATATTCAGCGGTTTTAAAGGTGGCGCGATTGCAGGTACATACAGATCTCCAGCAACGCACAGATCCACAGCATTAGAACCAGCTGTGTCACTGTTTGCGGAGGGTGATTGTGCATCCTTGCTCTTCTTGCCGGACCAATTCCAAGGACACGTTACCGTTTAAACCAACAGTATCAGATTTACGACCAAGGTTTCATTCACTCAAGAAGTGTCGAGGGGGAGTTTTCTGGGCTGCCACGGACGGTGTCCTTGGCAGATCGTTGGCTCAATACAGACAGATACTACAAAAAAGGCCGCCGGTTTTCTATAAAACCGGCGGCCTTGCATCAGTTACTCAAGGACGTCACAGAATTGTCAGCTCTATCTCGTCCGACAGGTTATTACCCGTATCACTGTCACCATCCGGTGCCACAATCCGCGCAAATATGTATCCGCTGCCAAAGCCTTCGACATCTTCATACTTTACCCGCTGCTTTTCACCGTCATCCAACTCGCCAGCGTCCAGCGTGCCATGGTTGGATATAGCGATCAATTCCGCAGTTGCTTCGTCAAAGGTGCTTGTTGCTTGCCAGAAAATCTCGGAGTAGGTGTCTTTGGCATCCGTTCCTCCAATATTTTCAACGTCTAGGACAACACGGAAGTCATCGCCATCAGACAGCGTACTACGTGTCAGTGATATATCATCAATCCGCACGTCGGCGTCGTCGTTTGCACCGCCATTGTCGAATGTGAACCCGACAGCATCAGAGACATTGTTGCCCTCATTGCTCTCATCGACGGTATTGGCATCATCAATAACCGCGAACACAAACCCTTCCCCAAGTGCCGCCAGGTCAGAGTAGTCGACCTTGATGCCTTCATTATCATCAACTTCGCCCGCTTTGACGCGACCGTGACTGTCGCTATCCAACGCGATGGCTGTTCCCAGATCGAAGACGTCGCTGGCGCTCCAATAGACCGTGCTGGCAACCTTTTTGGCATCAACACCACCAGAGTTTGTTACGGTCATGTCAAGGCGCAGATCCTGACCACCCTCGAGAGAGGACTCGCGGGCCGCCATCGACAACACCTTGAGGTCTGCCTTACCCGTAGAGCTATCCGCAAAAGTAAGCGCGACAGCATCAGAGACATTGTTGGTTTCATCAAACTCCTCATGGGCCTCGATCGCGTCGATAACCCCGAAGATATAACCTTGGCCGAGGGAGACGAGCTCATCATAGTCAAAGCTTACGCTTTCATTAGTGTCGATTTCACCAGCATCCAATCTGCCATTGGTGTCCTCGCCCAGTTCAACCGCTGTCATGGCATCAAATGTAGACGTTTCACTCCAGTAGAACGTAGTCCTCACGGCACTGGCGTCCTCGGTGCCGACATTCGACACGTCGTAGTCCAGCCTGAGACTCTCGCCAGTGGAAAGCTCCACCGTACTTGGGCTCAGGTCGTCAAAGACCAGATCGCTTGCGCTGGCCAAAGGTGTTTGCTGGCCATCTGATCCCCAGTAGGCGTCGGACCGCAGGATGTCTTCGCCATTGTCGTTCTGCTCTACATCCCAAGTGACCCGAATTTGGACGACACCATGCGCCTGAACACTGTGCAGCTCACCTGCCTGAACTACGGCATCACCATCATCAGCCCAAAGAGCAAGCCCCTCAAGTTCTGCACCGGTCAGCACATCGTCATCGTTGGCATCAAGTTCCGCCAGTTGAACATAACCGTTTTGATAAGTGCCACTTTGATCGCCAAACAGCCTTGCGCCATTCATATCACCCGCAGCATTACCATCACGGTTATCAACCAAAAGCGCATCACCACCGCCAGACAACCACTCGATACGCTCAAGCTGGCCGTCGCCATCAATATCGAAATATACCGTTTCACCCGGTGTATCATCGATCCGATCCTTGGCCGTCGACGGCCCAGTCACCTCAATCTTTCCGCTATTGTTTAGATCAAAAACGACCGGCGAATACACCGTTGCGTCACTGAAACCAACACAAAGGTCAAGCGAGCGAACCACGCCATACGCGTCCTCGACATGAACAAGGGTGTCGACCTCTTCAGGCAAGCCCGCGATATCCGCAGAAGACAGCTCAACATCACGCCCGGTGATATCAAAGCGGACCTCGTGATCACGCACCTTAACCCGGATATCAAGATCAGCGACATTAAAGCCAAGACCATCAAAAACATCGATATATTCGGAAATGTCCACGTCAGTGAAACGATAGTCGCCGTTATCTCCAAATATACCATCTAACGGAATTGTGACATCCACATTAAGCTTATCTGATCCACCGTGATACTTCCATTCAGTCTTCATGCCCTCGACCGCATCGGGATCGCAGTGCACGCCCTGAAACCAAACGTCTTCGGTTATAACCGGATCATCATTTATCGGGTTAACCGTTACGGTCGCCGTGCCGATGTCCTCGCCGCCGTTGCCGTCCTGGACCACATAGCTGATCGTCGCCGTGCCGTTGAAGTCCGCCGCCGGCGTGAACACGATGTTCCCGTCGCCATTGAGCACCGCTGTGCCCTGCGCCGCAGGCACCGAGACCGAGCCCGCCTTCACCGACAGCGTGTCGCCGTCTGCATCCGTGTCATTGGCCACAACATCGATCGTCACCGCCGTGTCTTCGGCCGTGCTCGCCGTGTCATCCACCGCGACCGGTGCGTCGTTCACCGCGCTTACCGTTACGGTCGCCGTGCCGATGTCCTCGCCGCCGTTGCCGTCCTGGACCACATAGC
>JAQXDR010000189.1 GCA_029251265.1 Pseudoprimorskyibacter sp.
GAATGCTTGAACGAAACACTATTCAGTTCAATGACAGATGCCCGTGAGGAATTGAACAAATGGCAGGAGGACTACAATCATCAAAGACCACATTCATCTATTGGAAATTTAACCCCATCAAAGATCAAACCAAGGGCCCTCCTAAACGTCGAGGGAACTTGGGGCGCAGGTCAGCTGCACCGTATAAGACCGTGTCTATTTGATAACAGGATTGATTGGCAACTTCATTGACTAAACACTGAATGACCCAAGCCCATTTGTCGCCTGCCGTTGATCACGTCTTCCCTCATAGGGTGGGGAGCTACAATCATCACACCAACTGCAATCGGGTTTGGACTCTGACTTTGTCATGTAGGGACTGCAATCGTGTCGAGGATGGTAAATTTTCCAGGCTGCCTTCACTCAAACGACTGGAACGAGTTAGCACCCCATCCAAGCAACTCTCGCCAGTGCGCAGAATAAACCTGGGTTGATTTCAAGGTGGAAAAGACAAGGGGTCTCTACAGAATCCACGCAAGACCATGAAGTCATCAACTCGCAACGCATCACACCAAGAATGCGCTAACTAAGTGTTGGTCTTTAACATGCGCAACAGAACATTGTTTGTGAGCGTCGACACGTTATTGTTGCAGTCGTTATGTGTCACGCAAGATATCCAGTTTATTGAACCTACCGAAAATACGGCGCCGCCAGCAGAGGTATCGAACCAGACCAAATCAGCGTGGATGTTCGCATCGTCTTGTTGAAGTGAATCGCTGTCAATCTGGCATCGTTCCTCAATGGCTTGTTGATACACAACAGAAAACCCAGTTGCCGATCCCGGAAAGACTGCTTGCGGCGGAGTTCCAAGCTTATGGCCCGCCCTGCCAATTTCATAGCCTGCCGCTCCGCGACCAAGGCCCAATGACAGGAAGTCGCCTATCAACGCCTTTTTATCAATACCGTCGAAAAGATCGGCAAAGCGGGGATCATCACGGGCTTCACTTTGTGCATACGGTCGCGCAAGTCCACATTGGGCATGAGCCGTCCACCCCTGCGTTGCAAACCCTACGCCGGTCAACTTCTGTGGGGGGCGTCCTCGGGCACGCCATAGACCTCCAATGTCACCAGAAAACTGCCGTCGCGCTTTGCCCGGTTCTGAGGTCCAGGGATGGGTCCCCATGGGTCTGCGGACCTCGATCGAATTGCCATCGTTTGACAGGTCTGTGACCCAGTAAAATCCGTTGCCACCAGGATACATCAAATTACCGCCGGTTTTGAGGAAGCCTTCAATTCCGTCCAGCATCTGGCTGGATGCATATTCGGGGTGGGATCTTGTCGCGACCACCTTGTATTACTCCAGCAATTCTGCCCCTTCCCGATGAAGGTCGTGGTCAGACAGAACGTCAACCTCGATACTCTTCTCGGCGGACCAGCGCAGTAGAAAGAGATCTGCATTTAGATGCTGACTAAATGCTTCGCCGTTGGTGTTGACAAGGATACCCTTACATGGCCGAAAATTCGCCAATGGTTGCAGCAGACTTGCAAATGGTACGCCAGAGCCGACCACATAGGAATCGTAGATGTTGTTCAGACCTTTGACATCTCGCAGCTCGTTTCCATAGGCGAGAAAGGTGAAGGTCGACAAAAGAAATGCAACATTTGCCGTTGTGGTGCCCCTGGGTGTCAGGACCGCAAAGGGCAGATGGTCAATTTCATTACCGGCAACCAATTCGGCAGCATACACACCAGACGCCCAATCATCTGGAATATTTAGTGCGAAATCTGGATCCCATTTGGTGTCTGACAGGCTGTCCTCATGAAAGTGAATTGCCGCGTAAGAACGAGGATTTTCGGATGGGTTATCGGTCTCGCCGAACCAATGCGGCCTGCTCACGCTTCGCACGGGCAGTTGCGAAAGCGTTCCGTGGTTACCGCTTCCTGTCATACCCCTCACGACTTGCGACGGAATATCCTACCCGAAACCCCAAGCAAAGTTTGCAAATTGTAGCATCTCTGCTCCGGAAATATCGTTCTTGAGCAGATCTCATTCTGTGTCATCGAGCCAGAAATCAAAGACGCATGGGTCACTGATTTTGCCATTAAAGTGGTTGTTTTTGGCACTGTTTGTCGCGAAGAAAAGAGGTCCCGTGGATGGGATGACGGCGATAGGGTCCGTGCTTTCCGTTTTTTTGTCGTGGCATCCCAGATTCTTGTGGTGAGACACCGCGCCCATCCCGAGCGCGCCATTCCTCAAGCGCACTGTTAGGTGATACCATCTGTGAGTTGCTAACGCAGACTTGCCAAGAACCCGCACCTCTCCGGACGCGAAATACGGCTTAAATTTTGGCGCATCGGTGCTGACCATGACTTTAATTGATTCGCTTGTTCGAACCGACAATTTGTCTCAATAGCCTGTGATCATCTAACTATTTGCTTTCTGCCCCGGCATTTACAGATGCTGCTCTCTCTCGCGCGCATTCACGAATACTCAGCGTATGTCGATATGCCGTAACTCGTGAGACATTTCCTTTAACCTCCCAGATTTGGGAAGAAGGAGATGCTCTTGATCAATGACAAACCGGAGATTCAGCGCAAGTTTCGGATCCTTCGATACGCTGAAGAGATCGACCATGTCG
>JAQXDR010000191.1 GCA_029251265.1 Pseudoprimorskyibacter sp.
AGCCAATAGGGAACATCCCACCAGCCGAAGCCGAGGCGAACTTCTACGCTGCTATGGAAAGATCAGATATCGCAGCATAACTAAGACAAATCAGCCTCTGGAAAACCCGGCGCGGTTCACCCTATCTGTATGCGCATTTCGAAGCGCGTGGAATTTACAACCTCTACGCTCCCGAGCTAGTCTGTTCGAACATGGCAGTTGAGGCAGCTGGTTCCGGTTGCACAAATAGTCCTTTGCGCAACGACCTCGCCAGTAATTTCAAACCAGTCCTTTGTGCTTAGATGGTTATCTGAAGAGTTATCTATTGACATTAGTCTACTTTTTCATTGCCTTTAGGTATTTAAGTTAGTCACGTATTATTCAGGTGACGATGCCAATCATGCATAGAGATATGACTGCGTTAAGCCCATTAATTCCTAGCCAGCTCAATCTGTCATTTTGGCGCATCGTGCTTTCATCTGAAAACACTAGAGTCTAAACGCCAACAAAACCAATGCCACTTGAATTATGGTTTCTCTGAGCCAAACAGGCCTCTCACTTCGCCGAGTTGAAATGTATTCTCGCAGTGACTTCCTCAATGACATATTATTGCCTCAGCATTTACAGCATCATGTAAGGCAGAATACTTCATGTGCAGCGTTATCCCGCCAAAGCATTGCACCCTGAGCGGATGCGGGTGTGATGCGACTTTTGGGCCGCAACGTTGGCATTGTCGTACCATCTGCTCTGGACGCGATTCCTGTATCCGTCAGATTTACGTCAATGGATTTTTTCTTCTTTCTGATGGCCGTGAAATAGTATTGCGGCTCACATATGACCCGATCGTGGCGCAAATCATAGAGCTTTTCTATTCTCAAAAAATCACACAGCCCTACGTTTTCGCGCTCTATCGCATCTTTTATCTCACCCCTGACTCGATATGTTTAATAGCCGCAATTTTCCTCCCTTCCGGCCAAGGATGTGGTCGCGGACCCTTATGGCGAGAAAACCCAAAGTTTAAAGCTCGCTTATCATCAAATGAACCAACCAGTCTATAAAGGGACATTCCCCAAGTAGCACCACCTTCGCGGTCAAGCCCACGATTTTCGATGTATACTGACAAGATTCACTCCTCTTCTTGGCCTGGAGACTTGTACTGCCCGCGGCGCAGACACTGACGCTCCGGAAAGCTCGCTCTCTGAGCGTTTCCATGGGCAAAGTACCTCTCGAGGTCGCACTTCGACAGCCTTGTTTGCCTGCTCAATTTCACCGCTACGTCCATTGTGGCGGTCCTCGAAGTCGGGCGATGCTTGCCAGGATCATGCTCATAATTATCTTGGTGATTGTCGTTTCTGACAGTTGAAACTTGATTGTTCGTGCGTGTCGGACGACCCTTGCGCCAATCTTTATCAGTTTGAGTTGCAAACTGGTCAGTGTCCAGCCGTGCATCTCCTCTGGCAGATCGATGTTTCTCAGGATGGTCGCCAAGTAGTAGCCGAGCGCGTGCAATTACAGCCGGACTTCATTGTCGACGGGTCGTTTACATGACAGGCGGGTCCAGTTGATGACGTGCCTGCCCTCTTTGATCGCCTGTTCAGCCGTGCCCCGGC
>JAQXDR010000202.1 GCA_029251265.1 Pseudoprimorskyibacter sp.
CCCTTTCCGATAACACCTTTAATCTTGACGTACCCATAACCGGTAGTGCCGTGCAGAGTGATCCACTGGATACAACGCCAGGACGTATCATGGCCGTAGGGTCGTTCGGGTTAGGCGCATTTGAGAGCGCCGCCATTGGTGTGAATGATGGTAATGCTGTTTTGCCAACTGGTTTTTTCGCTGGAACTGGAGAAGAAAGTACCAACTTTCCTGCTGGAGGTGCTGTTGATTTTCCCATTTTGTCACTGAATGCAGGAACGAATTCGGATAACTGGTCTTCTGTGCGTGTGTTCTTTCAAAGCAATGCGACACCTGTTTTGCGGACTTCAGGCGACAATGGTGCGACATGGAGTGATGATGTCACGCTGTATGGAAGTGCTAATCTTCTTGCACCTGTGAGCCAAAGTAATGGCACACCATCAGGAGGCGTAATTGAGCGCGGCACCGGCGTCGAAGGCGATTACGTGCGTTTCGCAGATGGGACGCAAATATGTACGCTTAGCCGGAATACGACTGTGACGACTTTTCCCAATGGTGCTTTGCATATTGATAGCACTGGGTTTGGCAGCTGGTCTTTTGCAAAGCCTTTTGCACAGATACCGACTGTGTCTGTTCAGGTGGAAGGTGTTCAAATCTGGGGTGCGGCTACTTCTGTTAGTGCGACTGATGTCTCGGCAGTTTCGGTGCTGTCAACTGTGGCTGAAGTTGGCTTGGTTGCAACTGTGCGTGTGATGGCAATGGGGCGTTGGGTCTAAGGTAGATGCCTATTGTATCACCGCAGCGTTCCTGCCCAATGTGCCTTCTGCGGATAATCATTCGTTTCGACGCAGTGCTTGCTCCTTTCATATCGGAGCAAGCGACTGCAAAACGGCCTTTTTCGTTAGCTTTTAAGTCCTTGGGATAATCAACGAACACCCCTCATTTGTGTGATTTAGCCTTGATGTGATCTGTTTGTCGCTGAATCGCTTCTTCATTTGGCTGTCCTTTGGTTGGCCAGACTCTACAATAAAATGGAGGAGTCTCAGGGGCGCAGGTCAATCAGGGTGCACACCAACCACGAGACGAAAAAAATACCATAGTGAAGTCTCATGACAAGATCATCAAACACAAAACCCGGTCGGTGAACCATGCTAAAGGCCTGAGTGACGTGTCCAAAGCATTCCCAGGGAAGGGCGGCGTATCGTGGCAGGTGACCAAGCCAGCCACAACCTCACAAGGAGCGATCGCGACACGTTGCAATAGCAGCGTAACAACGCGCTAGGCCAAACCTGAGGATAGGTGGCTTGATGCCGATATAGGCACTGAAAGCAGCATAGATTTTCCTGACGCAACCCTCTGAAAATGGGAGGATTACCATCTGGAGGAAAACTTTGTGAACTGATCTTCACATGACAAACGCCGCCAGAGATTAGGCCCACTGTTAGACCACAGATGAAACAGCACATTTCAATTGCGTCGAAGGGCTGTGGTTAATTGACGTATTGGTGCAGTTACGCGCCACGATGTACTGGCCAGTAAGGCATCGCGGGCTTCTTCAAGATTTCGATTATGTTCAGTAAGGGACGCAAATCGCTCTTGGGTCTCTTTGAGCATCACTGTCAGTTCTTCGATCTCGTCTCTATGGTGCATCAAAGTTTTATCTTTTATTGTTTTAGACAGCTTGCCGGTGTCGGTATGTTGTCCCACGCCCAATCGCGCATCTGCTAACGCTTCGGCAAGTCGTACAATTTCGGCCTCATGCGCTGCGATCAGTGATTGCTGATCTGAAATGCCCGTTGAATCATAACCGTTATTCTGAGTTGAAGTGTTTTCCTGTAGCCTGATTATAGTCATTTCGAGGCTCAAAATCTTGGCCTGTGCCGAGGCAGGATCCAGTTCGTATTGCAGCTTTTCAAGCGTTTGTGTGACCCGCTTCAAATCTTCTGATCGCTGTATTGATCGTTCTTCCGTCATGGCAAGTTGGTCTACTAGCTGAGTGAATTGAGTTTCATTTTCAGATTTCAGGGTCTGAATAGTTTCATTTGCCTGCATAAGAGAGTCACCGAGTAGTTTGTTCGTGTGCAGGTAAGCATCTTCTGCGGATTGGCTGGCAGTCTTGCTAATCTGCAAGTCATCCTTCGCTATCGAAAGCTCGGAGGATAAACGGCCCAGTTCTGCGGTTGCCAGTGTTTGCGTTTTGTCGCTGGCAAGGATGTGAAACACTCGCGCCTCATCCATTTTAGCCTGCACTGCTTCCAAAGTGCGTCTTCGCTGCCGCTCGCTCTGTAAGGCTTGATTGGCCATCGCAGTCTTTTTTTCGGATTTGGCGAGAGCCATTTGCAGCTGTGAAACGATGACCACCCTTTTTTTGTTCATTGATCGTAATGCCTTGGTAAATGCACGGCCCTTGCGATGTGCGACGTGCAACGCTGATTGTAAGGCATCTGCGCGTAAAGTGGCTTCTTTTGTGTCTTTGCGTGTCACTTCCAACGTTTTGGATTGTGCGGCAAGGGTGGCCCTCATCTGCTCTAGAGAGCGTTTGGTATCGATCAGCTCGTTTTGGGTTTTCTCGTGGACTTTGTTTGAGGCCGCTTTGTGCAACATTGCCGTTTGGGCATTTTGTTCGACCTTGGCATTTGTAGCTTCCAGCTTTGCTTGCAGCGCAGAAACTCTTGCGAGAAGTGCACTTTTTTCTGCTTCTGCGCAATGTTCCTGCTTTGCTGTTTGCTCGCGCAAATCCGTTAAAGCACGCTTGGATTCTCTAGTTTCGGCATTGGATACATCGAGTTTGGTCTGTAAATTTTCTGCGTCAGCCCGTAGGTCTGCTTCAATCTTGGCCTGATGTGTCGCATCTTTTTGGGTTGCTTGCCGTAGGTTTGAAAGATCAGCTTTCAGAGAGGCTATCCATTGACGCAGACGCACAATGTCCTCTTTAGCCGCATTTATGGTCGCATGGCTCTGAGTCAGTTCTTCGGACGCACGCCGCTCTGAATTTGCCACCTTGGACATCTTCTCAGTAGCAGCATCCAGTTTTACCTGCATTGATTGACTATCGGCGATTAGTGTAGCTGTTTTGTCTTCACTTTGTTTTAAGGACAAAGCCAATCTGCGTGCCCATGCGCTTTTGTCCCGAGCGGTCCATTCGTTAACATGCAAAGCCCCCAAACGCGATAGAATACGACTAAGTGTTAGAATTGTGGGGTGTGAAACCTCAGCTTCGGCTAAGCGTAGTAATCGTTCAGGTGCGTGGTCGCCCCACAAGACCACCCGTAGCCCGCCGCCGTGATCTAATCTTAAACATGGTCTGCCCTGTTCCAGAGTTTCCAGCGCTGCGAGACCGTTCGCGTCTAACGCATCGCAGTCTGTAAGCATCACAACTGCCCGATCAGAAAATTTTGAATTCCAATCAGAGGTAATGGACGTAATCAGAGGTGCGTTAGGCGCTTCTGCGATTAGCAGGTCGAGGCTCAAATCCGGCTGTCGTTTTGAAGCTAAAGCGGGCGATTTTTCCTCTATCTGCGAGAACTCTTCGTATTGCTCGCTGTTGTATGTGTTGATTGTTTCCGGCACGCCGTTGCCATCCCATTCGCCAAATCCAAAACACAGTGCGTCAAAATTTAACTTGTCTATTGCTTGGCAGGCAGCGAAATGGACGACTGCGTTGTTCATGTTTAAGGTTACTGTGCGTCTCGGTTTGTGATCGGCAAAAAGCCAGAACAAAAATGGAAGATGCGCAAGACTGCCAGATGCATGCAGGTATCGCGCACGCCAGAATAATTCTCTGCTGGATACAGGCACGACACCGTCAGTTGCCATTCGCATTGTATCGGTTGCAGAGCCACTTACCTGCGATACTGTTCCGCTCATTGCATCAGTCCTTTGTCACATGTCAGTCCAATGGTCACTTTCGTCTGAAAACGATAATCTGCGTGTTGGTTGGTTAATTTGCTACAAGGATTTATAAAAAATTTAGATTTCATTACGGTTATTTCTTTTCAATAAGGCAAGTTCCTTCCGTGTTTCGTTCAACTCCGCCACAACATTTTTGAAAAGCTTAACAGATGCATCGGCCAATTCCTGCCGTGAAACTGTCTCAGCAGTTACAACTTCCGGAAGAAACTCAAAATCTGGGATAAAGTTTTCAACATCCAAACCGGCTTCACTGAAAAGTGTAGCGTTGCGGTCACGAAATAAAGAATAGAATGCCTCGGCCTCGGCGCGTGCAGGTTGCAGGCCCTGTCCCTTGCAGCTTTCAATCACGCGATGGTCTGCCCGGCCACGAAGAGGATTTGGAGTGGTTTCAAAAAAAGTAGGGTTCAGTTCATTCATTCGGCTCATTAAATATTGCGCAGCTGCCGAAATGGATTCGTTTTGCCGACTTGGCAGAACTATTCCCTGCAGGTTTTGCAGGCCTAGCCAAGACAAGTAATCTGTAACGATGTCGTTGTCTTCCAATCGCCCCGGTGCAAAAATCCGTAAATGTACGTGGTCTTTTCCAAAAACAGTACACCATTCTCTCCAAATGGTCAGATAATCATAAAAATATGGCAAGGGTTGCTGAGAATTCAAATCAGGAAAAACTTTACCATACTTTAGCTTTGCGCCCGAAAGCAGCCGTGTTCCATATAGACTGACCGCCACCAAATCCTGGCGACGCACGTATAAATAGATCTCGATATCTCCGCATTGCTGGTCCAGTAATTCTTTGAGGCGGGTTTTCTCTCTAATGTTGGTCAACCGGCTTTGTAGATGTTCGTTGGAAAGCAGAAGCACCTTACCAGAATATTTTCGCGCCTCCTCGTTAAAGAGTACTTCAAGTTCATCGCGGAAGGCATCAAGGGTTTGTCCCTTGCGGGCTAAAGCACGCTTACGTTGATTGTCTGAAGTGTCATCATCACGCGCATAGGCAACCAAATTAACATGGTTATCTCGCCCCATGGAGCGTGAATAGGTATATCCCTGATTTTCTAATACTTTACGATTATTTGCCATTGCAGCCTGTATCGTGGTCGTACCAGTTTTTTCCATACCGATGTGTAAATGGCAGCGAGGAAACATCATTTTTCCTTCATACAGGCAGCCATTGAAAATCCCGATGGTCGACCACGGGTGATGCGATCGGTGACGGTGACTTCGTAGCTTTTGTCAAAATCTGGATGCTTTAGTGTTAGCGTGTGCTGTCCATTGATGCTTTGGCGTACGAGATCCACCTGTGCCCCAAAGGAGAAAACTGAAATTAAAAGAGCATGTTGCGCCATTGGAACCCGAATAGGTGTAACGGCCGTGAAGTCTCCATCAGCATGAGTCAGGTAGGCTGTTTCGTGAAGCGAGAGATCACTATTTTCATAAGAAACAGTGACTAATGGTTGCTGCACCACTTGCGGGTGATTGCTGTGACCAAAGCCATCTTTAATGAAAACCGCTTGAGCAGATGCGAGCTGTTTTTTTCCAGTTGGACAAAGATTAAACTTGCCGTCGTCAGTTTCTGTTACTTCAACTCCTATCCCAGGTTGATAACGGGCATAGGCGCCTTCGTGTGTGTCGCCATCCAATAAGTCGACCACAACGAGGTAGTGGTTGCGCAATTGTAAAAGCCCACGAACCCAGCGCACCTTATCAGTTACTTGACAAAAACCTTTTATTACGGAGATACCAGCTTTCGAGTGTGCTTCTTGGATAGTACTTTTATAAGACTGCTGTCCGTCACCAATTATCACTGCGTTATGTGCGATGGGTTTTTGAAAATAGCGATAGCGAAGTTGTGTACCGTATTTAAACGGCCCACCGCTATCAGCTAGAATAGATTGACCGCACCAAAATGTTTCAAAGCTTAAACCGTCTACATGCCCGTGAGGGCCTATAAATGGTTTGTCAAGAAAGGACGTAAATAGTTCGCGCCCGCGCCGACCTTGCCGGATGAAATAATGCCCCGCCTTTGGATACCGCGTGAGCCCATTTGAATTCTGGCCTTCAGTACCTTTTGTTTGTAGCCATGTGCACATTGGGGTTGCATAAGGTTCGATTACAAAAGGCATGATATGCTTAGGCGCGATTGACATATTGAATTTAGTATCCCCAAATCCCGGAACTCGTGATTTGTCGACACACATCGTCCAAAAAACAGCAGCCATGCGTTCAAGGGTTTTGTCAATGTAGGGTAGATAGTCAGGACCAATCAATTTTTGGATATAATCGTTAAATTCACGGATGCGTGCCATCAGAAAAATATGATAAAAGGCAGCATGTTCGCGTACGGTTCCTTCTTCAGAAATCACAATGCGGTTTATCCAATCTGCATAATGATCAAGAGCAAATTTTAGAAGGTTTTCACGATCCAGCCCATCAAAAAAAGTCATTGCAGCATCAATTAACCCTTCGATTTGAAACAATGTGTGGTTACTATACAGCCACTTTTCGCTATCTAGATACGATTTTAATGTTTCCACATGGCGAAATACAAAATGCCAAAGGGATTGAGCTTCCTTATTTGTTAACGATTTATGTAAGCTGCGGCTATAGACATATGCAATATGGCTTATTCGATAAGCCGTTGCATGATCGTCCCAAATTGAATCATAAAGCGCTGAATCTATTGTGCTTTCATCTAATT
>JAQXDR010000207.1 GCA_029251265.1 Pseudoprimorskyibacter sp.
GCATGCCACTATCTTTCTTGGCCCGCTTGCCCATCCACTCAAGGTTTGGGGGACAGCCGATCTTGGGTGCAATGGCCGTGATCGCGCCCGCCTGTGTTTCGTGCAAATCTTGATGCTCACGCGCGAGCGCGGACCCCAGTAGCTATTTGTCATTTTGCGTTTTGTCATGACCATCAGGCTTACTTAAGCTGATGATCTCCGACAGACCCGCGGCGATTCACAGACCGTCGTGCTTCAGGCCTCAAAAAACGCTGCACCGTGGAATATGATCCTATATATCCCTCCAGAACCAGTTGCTCATTAAGCGTCACACCGGTCCGCTGTTGTTGGGATAGACACTTTAGGTCTTGCTCGAGCAAGGTTTGCAGCCGTGCTTCAAAGTCATATAGCGTATGTTGAACTCATCAGCCTGACGCTGATAGCTCGGAGGTGAGTTGTCCTTCAGATACTTCGGAGGCTTCAGCCATTATCCTCGGACCAATGGCGGCCAGTGACTTCGATCCATGACAATCCCGCCTTCCTGCCCATTGACCTATTACTGCGCCCGTCACTCAAAACCATGCGCGGGCTTTTTGCTGCACTTTCCAGCAACAATTCGGGCTCTTTCCTGCGCAATGATACGTGCGGATGTTCACGAAACAGATCGGGCAGTTCTGAATGATCATAATTCACCTAAATGAGTTAATTCACAGGCCGCGTCACGAGAGTGCGTGCATATCTATCAGCTGCAAACCGAATATGATCGCACGTTAAGTTATCTTCGCGAATTGATATATTTAGTCCGCATCCCGTGCGCCAGGATTCACTGAGAGCGCTCCTGCTGATCGCCTGAAGCGCAGCAGTAGTCCAATCACAAGGATGGCTCCTGCTAGTACGGATACACCACTCGTCTGACCCACACGTGTGATCACAGTCTCTAATTGTCCGGAAAATATATACCCCAGGCCGACGTACATCCCGACCCAGATGACCTCCCCCGCCGCGTCCCAAAGGAAAAAGCGCCACGGGCTTAGTTGTGCGATCCCTGCGATTATATTCACACAAGAGCTGATCTGCGCGAACGCCCAAGTGCTTAAAAACACGGCAATACCGCCATGACGATCCAAGATGGTTTGGGATCTCGCAAGCATCCGCGCACGCGACGGTTTGCGAGATAACCGCGTGATTGCCCAGTCTCCGTTTGCACGCCCAACACGATAGACAACCTGATCCCCTATCAAAGCGCCAAGATACGCCGCCCCAAGTACCGACCAAAGCGCCAGATCGCCGGACGCAACAAAAGCCCCGGCAGCAATCATCACCAAAGAACTTGGTATCGGAACAAACAGGCAAGACAACAAAGTTGACACGAATAGAACGAACACGCCGTAATTTGATAACAAATTAAAAAACAGATCTGTCATCGGCCAATCACAGCCACCATGAGTGCGGTACGACTTTTCGCAAAAGTCAGACCGCCACGCAGCGCCGACGCACGACCATGCATACCGCTGACCGCTCCCAGGACAACAAAAAATGTTTGAGGTAGCAACAAACGAGGCACGTGGCCGAGGACAAGGGCCCCAATCAGGATTTTGCTAAAAAGCATAGCCGCGTTGTCGCGCGTTGCGACAAGACAAGCAAGTTAAAACCTGTGCCCATACATTGGCGAGCACAGTTTCTTGGGAATGGCGCTAAATGATTAGCCTTGCGGAAAATAATCCTCACATACGCCTTCGCGAAAGACATCTGCCGTGCAGCAGTGCAATCCGCCCCCAAAGGCATAA
>JAQXDR010000218.1 GCA_029251265.1 Pseudoprimorskyibacter sp.
GCTCAAAGAAAGCCGGTCGCGTCGAACTGGACAACAATTCCATCCAACGCCCTATTGTTCTGAACCGAAAGAAAGCCCTCTTTGCCGGTCACGACGCCGAAGCCCAGAACCGGGCGATGTTCGTGTCATTGATCGAGACCTGCAAGCTCAACGCCGTCGATCCCCACGCTTGGCTGACACCTACGCTTCAGGCCATACATACGCTTAACGCAGTGAAAAATGACGTGCCCAATACCACCCAAAAGAGTCTTTTTCCGGATCGTCTTGAAAGGCAAACAATCCATAAAGTACAACAAAATGTATTCTTAAGCTGAGGCATGAACATGACAGCCATGTCCTGGCTGTCATGTCAGGTCTGCTTGCCAGGCCGTCACTGTTGTTCCGGTGAAGCGCCTTTAACAGATCCGTACCGAGGGTCAAAAAAGCATTCAATGAACGCGTTGTCAGATGGTGACTTCGTAGATTCGAATCGAAACGAAACATCGTACAAAGCGATAGGATCGCATGTGGAACCCTATTGTTCCAAAACCCTGATCGGCATCCATCATGATCATAATTGGTTTCACCGGTGGTGGAGGGGCTTTCTCACATCCCACCTTACAGTCGAGCTGCGTTGTGTCACAGATCAAACAGCGCAAGAGTTCAGGCTTAATAATTTCTGATAGTCTTTTCGCGCGGGCAGAGATCACAAACATCCCGATCAACCCATTGCGCCCCCCGTCTAAGGAACGCATCAATCCGATCTGACGCTGGCAGATTGACGCTGAGAAGATCTGGGCAAACCAGCTTTGGGTTGTCGGCTCCGGAGACAAATACAGCGCAGTATGCATCTGGCCAATTCAAACGCGTCCAAGCGGTTGGGGAATTTTTGAGACGTTACATGCAGCGATTTCGTGTGTGTTGATTGGCCCCGAAACAACCAACCTCCACGGGTTGGTCAGAAGGCGATTTCGACTTCTGAAGTAGGCTTCGCATAATGGTAAAGAGCTGCCTAATCAGACGGTAAAGAACCAACTCAAACGGCCCAACTCGGCCGTTGCCCATAGCAACCGGCGGCGTGTATTTTGCGGCGCAGCGGGTTTCACCAGAGCTGCCATTCAAATCCGCCTTAAGCCGACATTCCCCATGTGACGCGCCGACTGATGTGAATTTGGCCTGAACTGCCCACCGGACAAGTGTTTTGGCCCCCAAGAGGCGCCTAAGGTCGCGCAGGCTATAGAAACAGGGCGGATCGGACCCGGGAGCGACAGCATTCGTGCCCGGCAATGGTGTTTTTCAGTGCGGCGGACAGACTTTTCCTGCTGCTTTCGTTCAGTTTGGATCCGGATCGCGGTCATGCGCATAGCGGTGGCGCTCTAAGGCGGCGGATGGCGGCGAGGATGGTGCGCACCATCAGGCCGGTGACGGGCACCTCGACCAGTTGGAAGATGATGGCACGGGCATGGCGCACGAGGCGGGCGCCGATCTTGATCTGCTTCACCTGTAAACTGGTCAACGACCAGTCTACGATGACCTCGCGCAACTCGATACAGCGCCAGAAGGCGGCCAGGTTGTAGGCCAGCGCGTGGAGTTGCAGCCGTACCTCTTTGTCGTGGAACTTCCGGCATGACAGTCGCGTCCAACGAAAGGCATACTTGCCATCCTTGATGTGCTGATCGGCTGTGCCATGCTGACTGTCGAACCGCACCACCTTTGGCTCCATCGGCAGATTGGTGACGATGAAGCGGACACGCGGGAACAACTCGCCCGGGTGCCATTGGATCTTGGCGACCACTCGGCGCGGCTTGTCCCAGGACGCCGCCCGATACTCGAAGTCCTCGAAGAACCGTTTGACCTCGGTCACGGAAGGCCGCCCCACGGGCCGTTTCAGCCGCTCATAGATCACCGGGATCGCGTAGGCGGCATCGGCCCGGAAGAACCGGCCGCCAAGGTCGCGCGCCGCGTAGCGGGCGATGACGGGGTCGAGAACGTCCCGCCAGCCACCGGCGCTGTGGACATTGCCATGGCGCAGGGCGCAGCGTTCCAGCATACCGAACTGGTTGAACAGAAAGTTCTGGTGATAGCAGGTGCAGTCGAAGTGGCCATTCTAGGTCGCGCCTTCCTGATCGCCATGGGTCGGGCTGACCGAACTGTCCATTGCCCGTTCAGGTCGGCCAGAGTGTGTGTCCCGGTCTCGAACCGCCCATCTGAGACGCCGAGGCCGCCTGCGCATCGACCGCCCGGCCACCCACGAGCTGACGCATGACCGGGTCAATGGCCAGACGGTCAGCATCGTTGACGTCCTCGTATCCAGCCAGCCGCCCAAATACCCATTGCCGGAACATTCCGTCGAGAGGGTGGATCGTGTTCTTGCCGCGCCGGGTGTCGCCCAAATTGGCCGCCGCCAAATCGGACAGCCCGAATACGTCATCAAGATCGCGCATCACCAGCAGGCCACCGTCCGAACTGAGCTGCGTGCCACGAAATTCCAGCCGTACGCGAGGGTCGAAATCGACGCAATCTGGTCGCTGAAAGCCCGCACCCTCATGTGATCCATGAAACGCGCCCCACTCTGCCTCTAACGCCATGATCTATAATGAAAATTCGCATTCAGGACAGCAAAATCAGAGATGTTATTGGGGCATGTGGGTTAAGGCACCAATCCCAAACCGTCCTTTCGCTGCGATAAGATCGCACCAGCGCTATCCATATAGTAGCGGAGTTCCAACATATAGAGGAGGAGAGTGGCCCTTTTCAATAAACATTGAAAAGGGCCACGATTGCTTAATTAGCTTTGCGGATCACGGACCAGATCAACTACAGCCAGATGTTGAGCCACAAGTGTTGCATTTCATGCAGGTTCCATTTCGCACTAGGGTGTAGTTGCCACACTCACCACAGGCCTCGCCTTCGAACCCTTGCATGCGCGCCCGCGACGCAGCTTTGATGGCAACGGCACTGGCTTGTGCTTCGACCACAACCGTCTCACCGCCTGACACAGGTATATCCGACACTGTCTGACCGCCGTTCAATACCACCAGCTCTTGTGGAACCCGCTTGCGAAGATATCCCGTGGAACTGATTTGTTTCAGCATTGCCAACGATTTGCTCGCAGCATCGTCACTCAGCTCTTTGACGTTTGCGACGCCTTCTTCTTCACCACGGCCAATGTCGTCAAACGTGGCACCTTCTGGTTTGACATGCGCCAGATCTGTGCGGTCGAGGTAGCTGACGGCCAGTTCACGGAAGATATAATCAAGAATAGACGTCGCATTCTTAATGCTGTCGTTGCCTTGTACCATACCCGCAGGTTCGAACTTGGTGAAGGTGAAGGCATCCACAAATTCTTCCAATGGCACGCCATATTGAAGCCCCACCGATACGGCGATGGCAAAGTTATTCATCATCGCCCGAAAGCCCGCGCCCTCTTTGTGCATATCGATAAAGATTTCGCCAAGTGCACCGCCGCTGTATTCACCCGTTCGTAAATAGACCTTGTGCCCCCCGACGATCGCCTTTTGTGTGTAGCCCTTTCGGCGATCGGGCATTTTCTCGCGGCCGCGAGCCACTTCTTTGATGACCACTTTTTCGACGATTTTCTCTGCGATAACCGCAGCCTTTTCGTGCATGCTGCCTGTTTCCAGGATATCAGCTGCATCGTCATCATCTTCAACCAGAGCAGCAGCCAAAGGCTGGCTCAGTTTTGATCCGTCACGATACAAGGCGTTGGCTTTAACGCCCAGTGACCATGACAGCTCATAAGACTTTTGACAGTCCTCGATCGTGGCATCATTCGGCATATTGATCGTCTTTGAGATCGCACCGGAAATGAACGATTGCGCTGCCGCCATCATGCGGATGTGGCTATCAACTGACAGGTAGCGTGTGCCTTTCTTACCGCAGGGGTTTGCGCAGTCAAAAACCGACAGGTGTGCTGGATCCAAATGTGGTGCACCTTCAAGTGTCATGGTTCCACAGACATGGTCATTGGACGCATCAATGTCGGACCGGGTAAAGCCAAGGTGGCGCAGCAGATCGAAACTTGGATCATTCAGTTTTGACGCAGGGATCCCCAATGGGCCCGTGCAGAATTCCACCCCAAGCGTCCACTGATTGAAAACAAAGCGGATGTCAAAGGCGGTGGCCAGCGCCTCTTCTACCTTTTCGATTTGTGCGTCACCAAAACCCACGCTGCGCAAGCGGCCATGATTGATGCCGGGCGCATTGCCCAAGGTCCCGTGACCAACCGCATAGCTGACGATTTCTTCGATCTTGGCGCTGGAGTAGCCCAATTTTTCCAGTGATGCCGGTACCGACTGGTTGATGATCTTGAAATAGCCACCACCAGCAAGTTTCTTGAACTTCACCAGCGCAAAATCGGGCTCGATCCCGGTGGTGTCACAATCCATCACGAGACCGATCGTCCCGGTTGGGGCAATGACAGACACCTGAGCATTCCGATATCCGTGACGCTCTCCCAGACGCAAGGCCTCGTCCCATGCGGACGTTGCCAGAGATACCAAACGGCTGTCAGGACAGTTTGCCTGATCCAGTGGCACCGGTTTGACAGCCAAACCCTCGTACCCGTCCGTATGGGCGTAGGCCGCCCGTCTGTGGTTGCGAATGACACGCAACATGTGATCACGGTTGCGATCATAGCCCGCAAACGGTCCGACCTCGGACGCAATCTCTGCCGACGTTGCATAGCTCACACCAGTCATCAACGCCGTCAACGTCGCACAAAGCGACCTGCCCGCGTCACTATCATAGCTGAGGCCAATATTCATCAGCAGACCACCGATGTTGGCGTATCCCAAGCCAAGCGTTCTAAAGTCATAGCTGCGCTGGGCGATTTCTTTGGATGGAAACTGCGCCATTAGAACCGAGATTTCCAGCGTGAGGGTCCACAAACGGGTCGCATGCATGTAGTCTTCTGCTTGGAACTCTCCGTCTTTCAAGAACGTCAATAGGTTCATAGACGCCAGATTGCAGGCCGTATCATCCAAGAACATGTATTCCGAACACGGGTTGGACCCACGGATTGCACCGTCTTCAGGACACGTGTGCCATGCGTTCACTGTATCATGGAATTGAATACCCGGGTCTGCGCAGGCCCACGCCGCATGCCCCACATCTTCCCAAAGATTGCGCGCCTTGATCGTTTTCGCCACGGACCCATCTGTCCGTCGGATCAGCTCCCAGTCTGCATCGTCGCGCACGGCCTGCAAAAAGGCATCCGTTACGCGGATGGAGTTGTTGGAGTTTTGCCCGGATACGCTGGCGTAGGCTTCGCTGTCCCAATCGGTATCAAAACTGGGGAATTCGATGCTGTCATAGCCCTGACGTGCGTAATCTAGAACACGCTTGATGTAGGTCTCTGGAATAGATGACTTCTTTGCTGCCCGAATGGCCGCCTTGAGGGTCGCGTTGGCCTTGGGCTCGTATGCGTCATCAGCCGCACCATCCCATGTGTTTATCGCGGTAAAAATCTCGTTCAGCAGGGACTCGTGCATCTTTGAGCCAGCAACAATGCTGGCAACCTTCTGCTCTTCACGCACCTTCCAGTTGATGAACTCTTCGATGTCGGGATGGTCTGCATCACAGATGACCATTTTAGCGGCGCGACGGGTCGTGCCCCCCGATTTAATTGATCCCGCTGCCCGGTCCCCGATTTTCAGAAAGCCCATGAGGCCAGACGATTTGCCACCGCCGGACAGCGGCTCGCCATCGCCACGCAGGCTGCTAAAGTTTGTGCCAGTCCCCGACCCATATTTGAACAATCGGGCCTCGCGGACCCACAAATCCATAATGCCACCTTCGTTTACCAAGTCGTCGCTGACGGACTGAATAAAACACGCATGTGGCTGGGGGTGCTCGTAAGCGCTAGTGGATTTTGTAAGCCCGCCGGTCAGGTGATCAACGTAATGATGACCTTGGCCGGGTCCATCTATACCGTAGGCCCAGTGCAGGCCGGTATTGAACCACTGCGGGCTGTTGGGTGCAGCCATCTGGTTCGCAAGCATATAACGCATCTCGTCATAATACGCGCGTGCATCTTTTTCAGAGCTGAAATAACCACCTTTCCAACCCCAATAAGTCCACGCACCAGCAAGGCGATCGAACACTTGTTTGGACGATGTCTCACCTACTGCCTTAGTGGTTTTCGTCGCAGGAACAGACCGCCAAAGAAACTCTGGAATACCCTCTTCGGCAACGCGCTTTGTTTTTACAGGAACGCCAGCCTTACGAAAGTATTTCTGCGCGATGACATCACCTGCGACTTGGCTCCAGCTAGTGGGAATTTCAACATTCTCCGCTTTGAATACCGACGTCCCGTCCGGGTTGCGAATTTCCGAAGTAATCGAAACGAACTCGATGCCTGTATAGGCGTCTTGCCCAGATTTGGTAAACTTGCGCTCAATTTTCACGACCAGGATCCCCTTTTGTCATAACGACGCTGTCCGCCAGCCTTTGTGCCCGGCTGCTCTGATAGCGCGCTTGCAGTTGTTTTCTAATTGTGTCGTCACACCACATATTGTGGTGCGTCGCCCCAGCTTGCACAATCTGGCGTATTCGGGTGGTATTGGTCAAATACATTTTCACGTTTCTGTTACTGTTTTTTGCCTTGACCTTGGCAGTTGGTCGATGAGCGTGGAGTTCTCCACAGCAACCGAGTTCAAGCTGCGCCTTAAACCCTTGGCCGAAGCCCTTTGACAACACGCAGTTTTCCACAGAATCGCTAATGTTGGGTGTGAAAAGGTTAATGACCACTAGGGGTGGGAAGTGTGGAAGATTAGCAACATAAAAAAAATGCACTTGTTTTTTTTAATGCGTACCGTGGGGCGATCAACTCAACACTGGTTCGCTCAGTGAGCGAAAAGGCCTCGGCCAGGACCTGCCTTGTTTAGTCTTGTTTTTGA
>JAQXDR010000232.1 GCA_029251265.1 Pseudoprimorskyibacter sp.
CAGAATCATCAGATATAAATTCTCTTAAAGCTGAGAAAATACCACCAAAATAAGGCCAACTTTTGAAAAGTTGTTGTGATATTGAATTTATGTTGTATTCAAACTTCTCGAATTCTGAATGATGAAATTTTACCATTAAACCGTCCACTTATTGTGAAAATAAACGATAAAATAGTTTTCAATTTAATTCAAAAAAACTTTCGTGTGATATTGGGTAAACATTAAAATTATTTTACTGTTTTATACATATAAAAGTTTGAATGGGATTGAATTGGCAGCGTTTGCCACCAAACAGATGAATTTTATCATGCTTGGCGTTCACAAAAGGTCAGTGTAGCACAAGGATAATCTTTGGAGAGATGTCCATGCAGCGCTATGCTATGAAAGTTGAATATATGGGCGCACCATTTTCCGGTTGGCAGCGTCAGACTGACCAACCTTCGGTGCAGGGTGCGATCGAAACCGCCTTGGCCCAGCTAGAACCGGGATCCCACACAATTGCAGCAGCGGGTCGGACAGATTCTGGCGTCCATGCTCGCGCACAAGTTGCGCATTGCGATCTTTCTAAAAAGTGGGATCCGTTCAAATTGGCTGGTGCGGTGAACTATCATTTGCGCCCCTTACCTGTGGCAATCGTTGATTGTGCCCAAGTTGATTCTACTTGGCACGCCCGATTCTCTGCTGTGGAGCGACGCTACCTTTACCGCATGATATGCCGTCGGGCCCTTTTAACGATGGAAGCAGGACAAATTTGGCAGGTCCCGCACAAGCTAGATATTGCAGCTATGCAAGCTGGTGCAAACTATCTTGTGGGACGGCACGATTTTACAACCTATCGGTCTGTGCATTGTCAGTCTGATAGCCCGGTCAAAACACTTGATCGCCTTGAAGTGCGACAGGTTCAGACGCCGGTGGGAACAGAAATTCACTTTGATGTTCGCGCGCGTAGTTTTTTACACAATCAGGTCCGAAGCTTTGTTGGTACTCTCGAACGTGTCGGTGCTGGGGCCTGGACCCCCGAAAATGTTGGCGATGCCCTAAATGCGCGCAAACGTGCGGCCTGTGGCCCCGTTAGCCCGCCTCAGGGACTATACTTGGTTGGTGTAGGCTATCCGAAGGATCCATTTGGCCAAATTATGGGAACCCTGTCAGGCCATATAACAGAGCATGCGGTCTTGGCCGAAAAGCATGGTCGAACTTGATCCCTTGGACAGAACTGGCTGATGTCGATGTCAAAGACGAAGGCAGTACAACGAAGGGAGGGTGATATTAAAGGGCAGCCAAAGGTGTGGATGTGGCCGACGTACGCCCGCGACGGTCTTCTCTCAGAATTGCGTAAAGCCTGTGTGAACGCCAACGCCCATCTATCTGCAGATAATTTTGCGCGACACCTTCGTATTTGAAACCAGTTGATTCCAATAAACCTTGAGAGGCAATATTTTCAGGTAAACAAGCAGCCTCGATTCGGCTTAGATCCATCTGTGTAAAGGCATGATGCACAAGGGCCTGTATCGCCTCACGCATAAAGCCTTGCCGCGCAAATGGTTCGCCTATCCAATACCCGAGAGTGCCGGTTTGCGCGGGCCCGCGTCTGATATTGTTTAACGTGATTGCCCCCAGCAAGGCCGAATCCTGTCGTCGAAATAGAAAAAGCGGCAGCCCAGTTTCTCCAGTGATTGAGCGATTGGCCCAGTAGACCCGTTGTGTGAACCCACTTCGCCTCAAATGATCATTCGACCAACGGGGTTCCCAAGGTATAAGGAAATCGGCACTTTCCTGCCGCAAGGCGGACCACGCATTAAAATCTGTATGTACGGGGGGGCGCAACACAAGGCGCTCGCTGTCGAGCCGGAACTTGCGCCGCAACAACCGCATCAGCTGGTCCGGCGAGCCTGCAGATCACTCAGGTCTGGTGCACCAGAGATCGGCCCATAAAGCGCCATCGCAGCCGCGGCTTGTGTGGCCACGTATGCTGCAAAGTTACGAACATCCTGCGTTGTTACGGAATCAATCTTTTCTACCGTCACTGATAGATCGGGAACCTTTCCCCAAATCTGAATCATGCGGGCCAAACGTTCGGCCCGACTGGACGGGCTTTCCAGTCCCATTAAAAGACCAGCCTTCATTTGCGTTCTGGCGCGCATGACCTCATCTTCATTCATGTCGTCGGCTGCACGCTTCATTTCGTCAATTGTCAGATACGCTAGATCCGATAAATCGTCTTCGCCTGTACCCGCATATATTGTCGTCATGCCGGTGTCGGAGTACGCTCCCGTCTGCGCAAAGATGGTATAACATAGGCCACGCTTTTCCCTGACTTCTTGAAACAGGCGCGACGACATTCCACCGCCTAGCGCCATAGAGTACACCTGCCCAGTGTAGAAATCATCAGCGCGATAACCCGGGCTTTCAAAAGCCAGCGCCATATGCGCCTGCTCCAGCGGTTTTTCAAATCGCCTTTCGCCGCCCACAAAACATGCGGTTTCAGCGGTCAATTGTCTTCGTGATTTCAAATTACCAAAAATATGCTGTGCCTGTGCTACGATTTGATCATGGTCGACCGCGCCTGCAGCAGAAAGGATCATCTGTTCTGGACCATAGTGTTGGTCAATAAATGTTAAAAGGTCACCACGATCGAAAGTGCGTATACGCTCGGCCTCACCAAGGATCGTGCGGCCTAATGCTTGTTTGGGATAGGATTTTTCCTGTAGCCAATCGAAAATTACATCGTCAGGTGTATCAAGCGCCTGACCTATTTCCTGCAGGATAACATAACGCTCAACCTCAATTTCCCGCGTTTCAAAGAGTGGATTGAGTAGAATGTCGCTGATGACGTCCAGAGCCAAGCGAACGTCGTTGCGTAGAACGCGCGCGTAGAATGCGGTTACCTCGCGGGACGTATAGGCATTAATGTAGCCTCCCACATCTTCGATCTGCTCGGCGATTTGCAATGCGCTGCGACTCGTCGTTCCTTTGAACGCCATATGTTCCAGAAAATGGGCTATGCCATTTTGTTCTGGCGTTTCATGTCGACCACCTGCCGTGACCCAGACCCCGACGGACGCGGATTGAAGGCTAGGCATGTGTTCAGACACAATGCGGAACCCGTTATCTAATGTCGTTGTACGAACCGTCACTTGAATTGATGCTCCTTAATCAGGGCCTGCAGCGTGGCCAGATCATTCGGAACCTTTGTCACACGCTCGGACCGTTCATACAGGTCGGACATGCGTTGTGGAAGAGGTGGATGAATGCCCGTTGCTGATTTGACGGCGGCTGGAAATTTTGCCGGATGCGCTGTGGCAAGTGTTATCATGGGCGTTTCCGCATCCTGCTGCATGGTTGCAACATGTACGCCCACAGCGGAATGTGGACACAGCAGCTCGCCCATTTTGGTATTTGCATGCGTGATCATGGCGCGCGTCTCGTCCTCGCCCGCGCGCCCGCTGTCAAAGTCGCCGCGCAGGGCCTGCAAAGCGTCTTGGCTGACAGCAAAGCCCCCATTTGCCAATTCGTTCATTAACCGAGAAACCGCCGGCCCGTCTCGACCATAGGCATCAAAGAGTGCGCGTTCAAAATTTGACGAGACCTGAATGTCCATAGAAGGTGAGATTGTCGGGGACACATTATTCGTGTCGTAGCGTCCAGTGCTTAGACACCGGTGCAGAATGTCATTGTGGTTTGTGGCGACAACCAGCCGGTCTATCGGCAGACCCATGCGTTTGGCGATATACCCTGCAAAGACGTCACCGAAATTGCCTGTTGGCACAGTAAAGCTGACCTTACGGTCAGGCGCACCAAGACTGACAGCAGAGGAAAAATAGTATACAACCTGCGCTAGGACGCGGGCCCAGTTGATCGAATTCACACCAGCCAGACGGACGCTGTCCCGAAAAGCAAAGTCGTTGAACATATCCTTGAGGCGCGCCTGACAATCGTCAAAATCTCCATCCAAGGCCAAGGCATGCACATTGTTTTCGACAGGCGTTGTCATTTGTCTGCGTTGGACTTCGCTGACACGACCGTCAGGGAATAGTATGACAACATTCACGGCCTCTAGACCACGGAACGCTTCGATCGCCGCTGACCCCGTATCGCCAGACGTGGCACCAACGATTGTGACACGTTCACCACGCCGATCTAGTGCTTCTTGAAAGAGTTGACCGATAAGCTGCATCGCAAAGTCTTTGAATGCGAGCGTTGGACCATGAAACAATTCAAGTAAAAAATGATTTGGTGCCAGTTGTACTAAGGGCGCCCGGGCAACATGCCCAAATCCGCTGTAAGCCTTGGCGATCAAGTCAGCGAAAACGTCATCTGTCAGGCTTTCACCTACAAACGGACGCATGACCCGGAACGCTGTTTCTTCATAACTCTGTCCCTGTAATGCGCGTATATCTGCCGCAGTCATTTGGGGAATGGTTTCCGGAACATACAGGCCGCCGTCCCGGGCCAGACCTGATAACATCGCATCTTCGAAACTAAGAATGGGTGCTTGGCCGCGTGTGGAAATATAGCGCATCGTTAGGTCTCCGTGCCCGGTGCAAGGCGTCTTATCCAGACACCTGTCATAACAAGCCATACTGCAGCAAGTGAATACCAAGTAACGGCGTATTGCAGGTGATCATTTGGGATCCCTTTTGGGTCCAAGGGTAATGGTGTTAACATCTTGTCGGCGGGTGTGCGGCGACGTAGAATAACCAACAGCGGTTCGGTGCCCAGTACGGTTGCCATTTGAGCAATATCTCGTGCATACCATATATCGCTGTCGCTATTATTTTCTGGTGTTGCGCTATTGCGGTCATCTGGCCAATGCAGGTTGCCTTGAACTGTCACGCCGGTTGCCGCCTTGGCGCTATTTTTGTCCGCAGTCTCAAGGTAGCCTCGGTCTAGTAAGACCGATCGGGGCCCCTCTGGTGTTGACACATCAAATCGTGAAATAATGCGCCATCCTGCGCCACGTAATTTGACTGACACTAAAACATGCAAAGACGCGTCGGAGATATCCCCTGTTAGTTCCACAGGTTGGTATCTGTGGACTTGTGGGTCGGGTGATCGGGGTAGAGCGCGGGGCGGTGCGGCAATTGTCTCGGCGATATCAAGCAAAATACCTTGCTTCCATTGCAGCCGCTGCAGCTGCCACGTCCCAAGCCAGACTAGCACTGTAACTCCAACTAAACCGATCATTACTGGGGCGATGTACCGGGTCACAGAGTTCTCCAAAAAAAACCAAGGCGCGCTGGCAGAGCGCGCCTTGGTTTACTCATTAAGTCAGAAGGTTCAAGCCCTCAACCGCCCCAAACATACACAGCAGCAAAGAGGAACAGCCAAACCACATCTACAAAATGCCAATACCAAGCTGCGGCTTCAAACCCGAGATGACTGTTGGAGCTAAAGTGGCCCCGCATGGCCCGCAGCATGCAGATGAACAGGAATATAGTGCCCACAACAACGTGAAAGCCATGAAAGCCAGTCGCCATGAAGAAGTTTGCACCATAAATGCTGTCAGAAAAACCAAATGCAGCGTGCGAATACTCGTAGGCCTGGAAAATGGTGAAAATCACGCCTAATACAACAGATAGCGCTAGTCCGTTGATCATGTCTTTACGGTTATCTTCATGTGCCAAAGCGTGGTGCGCCCACGTGCACGCAGCACCCGAGCACAGCAAGATCAAGGTATTGATCAGGGGAAGGTGCCAAGGATCGAATGTTTCAATGCCGACAGGCGGCCAAACCCCGTCAATCCCCGGGCTCAATCCGTCAGGATGCATTGGAAAAATGGCGTGTTTGAAAAAGCTCCAGAACCACGCGAAAAAGAACATGACCTCGGACATAATGAACAAGATAACGCCGTAACGCAGTCCAATCAGAACCACTGGAGTATGATCTCCGACCTGGTTTTCTGTAACGGTATCGGCCCACCAGCCAAACATAGTGTACAGAACACCGATAAATCCGATGATGAACATCCAAGGGCCTTGTATCACAATGCCGCCAAAGACGGTCATCTGGCCTTGGCCCATCCATGCGACGGCGCCAAAGAGCATTATAAACGCGAATATTGCGCCCAGAAGCGGCCAGTGCGAGGGGTTCAGAATATGGTAGTCATGATTTTTCGCTTGCGCCATTGCGTTGGTTCCCTCGTAGCAGGCGTTAGTTATATGTCGCTGTCTCATCTACCGCCATAGCAGCCTGAGCCTCGGAAGGAAGGTCAATGCTGTGAAAAGTGTAGGACAACGTGATTGTGTGTGTATATTTTGCATCCCGATCTGACACGATTTCGGGATCAACGAAAAAGGTGACGGGCATTAACACGCGTTCACCCGGTTGCAGGATTTGCTCTTCGAAACAAAAACACTGAACTTTGTAAAAAAATTCACCTGCCTCATATGGAAAAACATTAAAGCTGGCAGACCCTGCAATAGGGGTTTCAGTGGGATTGTAGGCTTCATAATAAGCCAAGCCCGTCTCGCCGATACGTAGCTCTAATACCCTTTCGACAGGTTCGAATTCCCATGGCATGCCTCGCTCCAACGAAGCGTCAAACCGGATTTTTATGGTCTGATCTAGGATTTCGTCAGATTCATAGTCGGCTGTGTTTGTCGTGCCACCAAAGCCTGTAACGCGGCAGAACCAGTCGTAAAACGGTACCGACGCCCATGCGAGACTGCCCATCATGACCACCACACCAACAGCACGAAGCGCCGTCTTATGTTTGGCATCAGATATCACTGGTCAGTTCCTTCGATTTTCAAAGCACCGGCAATATCGCCTTCGGTCACTTTTACAACGGTTAGGCCAAAAATTAGTGCCACAAAAGTAATCAACAAACCGCCCACCCATAGATTCCGACCCATTCGACGACTGTGAAGCTCGTGTTCAGTTTGCATCAGAATGCCCCTCCAGTGGTATAGTGATCCAAGCCTGCTTCAACCAGAATAGCTCCGAAATGCGCAAACAAGTACAACAACGAAAGTCTAAAGAAGCGTTTTTCGACCTTGTAATCGTCGGCCTCTGACCGTGTTTCATCGCGTCGCCATATATCAACGGCCCCTTTCAGAAATAACCCGTTAAGGACGACTGCCGTACCCAAATACACAAACCCACCGACGGATGTCGCAGAGGTAGCCAGCGCCAAAGCGGCTAACAACACCGTATAGACCAAAATGTGCACTCGGGTCGCGCGTCGGCCGTGTGTCACCGTCAGCATGGGGACTTTGGCAACGTCATAATCGCTGCGCATGAACAGGGCCAGTGCCCAGAAGTGCGGAGGCGTCCACATAAACACCAAACAAAACATCAGCACAGATTCTATGCTGACAGAACCTGTCGCCGCGGCCCACCCGATCATCGGAGGAAAAGCACCTGCAGCCCCGCCAATTACAATGTTTTGGGGTGTCCAGCGTTTGAGCCAGATGGTGTAAATGATCACGTAGAAAAAAATCGTAAACGCTAAAAGGGCAGCCGCAGTCCAGTTCGTCGCCAAACCAAGGAAAACCACCGAAAAACCGGACAGCCCGAGCCCGATAGCGAGTGCTTCACCCTTTGAGACGCGCCCCGACGGTATCGGACGCTTCGTCGTGCGCTTCATCATGGCGTCGATGTCCGCATCGTACCACATATTCAGTGCGCCAGCAGCGCCTCCGCCTACAGCAATGAACAAGATCGCGCAAAACCCGACGAACGGGTGAATGGACACGGGCGCGGCAAGCAACCCTACAAACGCCGTGAAGACCACCAAGGTCATGACACGCGGCTTTAAAAGGGCAAAGTAGTCACCAAACTCTGCGTCGTGGCTGGGCGATTCTAATGAAAGGCTGGCTTGGTTCATGATATTGCCTTTGAGCTCAGAGGCTTTTTGGTATGCCCGACGCCCGAGTGGGCGTCAGGCTAATGTAATGTTGCTGTCACTGTGCCAGCGCGATGTCATACGGCGCATCGGTTATTATCGAATATTCGGCATATTCATCGACGGCCCCTGCCAGCCATACATCATAGGCTTCTTGGCTGACGACTTTAACCGTGATCGGCATGTAGGCGTGGTCTTTTCCACACAATTCGGAGCACTGACCGAAATACACACCCTCACGTTCCGCCGCGAACCAAAGTTCAGCGAGACGCCCTGGAACAGCATCCTGCTTTACGCCGAATGCCGGTATCGTCCATGAGTGGATAACGTCAGCGCCGGTAATCTGCATAACAACTGTTTTACCAACCGGGACGACGACTGCTGTGTCGGTCGCCAGAAGGTAGAGGTCGTCTGTGTAGCCATTTTCGGCTAGTTCTTCGCGGTCCAACAAAAAGCTATCGAATGCAAAGTCATGATCTACGTACTCGTAACCCCAATACCATTGGTAGCCGGTGACTTTTATGGTCAGGTCGGCCTCGGGTATGATTTGCTGCTTAAAAAGGACTGGCAGCGAATAGGCCCCGATAAACATCAAGATGACCACTGGGACCACTGTCCAAGCGACCTCGATCGTTGTGTTGTGCGTAAAGCTGCCCGGTGTTGGGTTTGCTTTACGGTTGTAGCGGACGATGCACCAGACCAGCAAACCAACGACAAACACTGAAATGAGTGTGATGATGATCAACAAAAACCAATCGAGTGTCTGAAGCTCAGCGGCTAGTTCCGTCGCCGCAGGTTGGAAACCTGTGCCACGAGGTCGAGGCGCACCGATAATCTCTAGTCCGTCCTGCGCACTTGCAGGTGCGGCGGCAACGGCACTGATTAATCCTAAAAGAAACGTGTAAAAGCGCATATCTCACCCAGGTCGGTTGTGGTGTTGGCGGTAAAGTGGTTTCAGAAACCTCGGAACGTTGTCGTTTTTCGGCAAGCCCCACTCTCCGTCATTGAGTTGTTGGTGTCTAAAACCATATTATTGCCGTGGAATAAAGAAACTATGGCGCGGCAAACGGACGCTTTTTTGATTTGGATCTACAAGGAGCTTTAAGTGCAGACCTCAGAATTTCAGCCTTTTGAAACACATTTGGACCGTGACAGGTCATTGAAGCAACTTCAGGAAACCCTAGTAGGCGCAGAGGATGGTGAGCTTTTCTTGGAGCGAAGCGTGTCAGAGGCGCTGGTTTTTGACGATGGTCGGCTGAAGACGGCAAGTTACGATGCCTCTGAGGGGTTTGGGCTCAGAGCGGTCTGTGGCGAGGTTGCAGGCTACGCTCATTCCACCGAGATCAGCGAATCATCTATCGCTCGCGCGGCAGAAACGGCACGCCTTGCAGTAGGCCAGGGCGTTAAGGCACTGGCCTCGGCTCCGGTAGGCACAAACCAGTCGCTCTATCGATCGATTGACCCGACCAGTGAGCAGCCTTTTTCAGTCAAGCTCGAAACTCTTCGCGAAATCGACGCGTTTGCACGCGATCTGGATCCGCGTGTCGTACAAGTGAGCGCCAGCGTGGCCGCGTCCCACCAACAAGTTGCAATTTTGCGACCCGAAGGTGGACTTGTGACCGACAGTCGACCCATGGTCCGCGTCACTGTTTCGGTGATCGTAGAACAAGATGGTCGGCGCGAATCGGGTATGGCCGGAGGAGGCGGACGTGTTGGTTTAGATGGTCTGCTGGATTCGGCAGATTGGCAATCCAAGGCGCGCGAAGCGCTTCGAATTGCATTGGTCAACTTGGTTGCTGAACCTGCACCGGCTGGCACGATGGATATTGTACTTGGGCCGGGTTGGCCGGGAATTTTGTTGCATGAAGCGGTCGGCCATGGACTGGAGGGTGATTTCAACAGGAAAGGGACCTCTGCTTTTGCCGGGCTGTTGGGCCAGCGTGTCGCAGCACCTGGGGTCACTGTTGTTGATGACGGTACTATACTTGACCGCCGTGGCTCTATCACTGTTGACGACGAAGGCACGCCATCAGCGCGAAATATTCTGATCGAGGATGGAATTCTTGTGGGCTATCTGCAGGATCGGCAAAACGCCAGATTGATGGGAACATCACCCACTGGGAATGGTCGGCGTCAGAGCCATGCCCATATTCCCATGCCCCGCATGACCAATACCTTGATGGAAAGTGGCTCATCAGATCCAGCGGATATCCTCGCAGAGCTGAAGGATGGTATCTATGCGGTTGGGTTCGGGGGTGGCCAAGTTGATATTACGAATGGAAAATTCGTGTTTTCTTGCACCGAAGCATATCGTGTCAAAGATGGCAAAATCGGTGCACCTGTCAAAGGAGCAACCCTAATTGGTGATGGTGCAACAGCGCTTCAGCAGATCCGCGGTATTGGCAATGATATGGCCTTAGACCCGGGGATCGGGAACTGTGGCAAGGCGGGCCAATGGGTTCCAGTTGGGGTAGGACAGCCGACATTGATGATTGGTGGGCTCACCATAGGTGGAGCGGGTATTTAAATGAAATCTGACGAAAATGCGAAACGTTTTACGTCCAATTAACCAATCGTCGCTTATGCAGTATAAAGCAAGATGGCGGGGACAGGATGACCGAGGACTATATTTCTTCCACTCACCCCCTACTCCCACCCACCACGGAAGATGAACGGCTGTCTTGGCTCCGTCTCTTGCGATCACGACGCGTCGGAATATCAACCTTTTATAAAATGATGGCGCAACACGGGTCTGCACGGGCGGCCCTTGATGCTTTGCCGAGGGTGGCAAATGACGCTGGACTGAATGACTATCGAGTGTTTAGCGTTGATGCTGCGCGGTCCGAGATGGCGGCAGCTGATCGTGAGGGCGCGCGCATGGTGTGTCGTGGAGAACACGATTATCCCTCTCATTTGGCTGAGATTCCCGATCCACCGCCATTTATTTGGGTGCGCGGACACAGTGAGCTGCTTAGACGTCCGGTAGTGGCTTTGGTGGGTGCCAGAAATGCGTCTTCTCTAGGTTTGCGTATGGCGCGACACTTGGCGGGTGGTTTGGGTGACGCCGGATATGTGGTGGTTTCCGGGCTTGCTCGTGGGATCGATACCGAAGCGCATCGCGAAACTTTGGGAACCGGCACGATCGGCGTTGTTGGGGGCGGGGTTGATGTCGTCTACCCCCGTGAGAATGCTGATTTGATGCAAGCCATGGCTCAAAAAGGAGTGATCATCAGCGAGCAACCCATGGGGCTTGCGCCGCAGGCCAGACATTTCCCTGCACGCAACCGGATTATCGCCGGGCTGGCATTGGCCACAGTCGTGGTCGAGGCTGCCGCCAAATCTGGGTCATTGATCACGGCACGGACGGCGCTCGACCAGGGTCGAGATGTACTTGCAGTGCCTGGTCATCCTTTTGATGCTCGGGCCAGTGGCTGCAACATTTTACTTCGTGACGGTGCAAAGCTGGTGCGGGGGCCAGAGGATGTGATAGAGACACTTCCTCCGATAGTATTTTCTAAGCCTCCTGAATTCGACATAAATGCTTCCGATCCAGTGCTCGAAATGGCAACAACGCAGCGCCCGCCCAAAGGGACAGGTGCAGGCGAAAAAATTAAAACCAAACTTCGTGCTGCAGCCGCGCTTCATCAGGCGATATTGAACCGACTGAGCGCTGCGCCCCTCGCAGAAGATCAGTTGGTTCGAGATCTGAAATCGTCCAGTGCGGAGGTCGCCCCGGCGCTGACCCTTTTAGAACTAGATGGTGAGATAGAACGACAGTCCGGTGGTACATTGGTTCGGGCCCCAATGCGACACTGATGTCTGAACAAGGTTGATTTGCACCTACGCCAATGCCCGCTAATTGTGTCGGAATACATCATTCTTCAAAATTTGAACAATACCCGTTACTCTATCTCACAGATGTGAAGTTGATTTTAAAACCATTTAAATATCTAATTCTATTTAATAAATTATATGAAATAGGTCCGAAACTAAAGTAGACGGTCGAGCGTGTAATTGACATTTCCCTCTTGCGCGCTTCATGTTGCGTGGCCATACGCCACGCACCACAGACCATAAGGTAGTTCATCCATGCCCGTTGTCGTTGTTGAGTCCCCGGCCAAGGCCAAGACTATCAATAAATATCTTGGGTCCGATTATACGGTTCTTGCGTCATACGGCCACGTTCGCGATCTGCCGCCCAAAAACGGATCGGTTGATCCTGAAAATGATTTCGACATGACTTGGGAAATCGGCAACGATTCTCGCAAACATGTCGCTGCTATTGCTGAAGCTTTGAAGTCTGATGACGCACTGATCCTTGCCACTGACCCCGATCGCGAGGGTGAAGCAATCAGTTGGCACCTTAAAGAAGCTCTGACCAAGCGCCGTTCAATCAAAAAATCGACCGCCGTCAGCCGTGTGACGTTCAATGCCATTACCAAATCTGCCGTGACCGAGGCAATGGCAAACCCGCGTGAAATAGACTCTCCCTTAGTTGAAGCCTATCTAGCGCGCCGCGCGTTAGATTATTTAGTCGGTTTCAATTTATCGCCGGTGCTTTGGCGCAAGCTGCCGGGTGCACGATCCGCGGGGCGTGTCCAGTCGGTCTGTTTACGTCTGATCGTTGAGCGCGAGATGGAGATTGAAGCCTTTAACGCCCGAGAATACTGGCAAGTTCGGGCCCAATTGGTCACGCCACGTGGACAAACCTTTGATGCACGTCTGACGGTTTTAGGTGGCAAAAAGCTGGATCGGTATGACATCGAAAACCAGACGCAGGCAGAGCTGGCCGTGCAAGCGGTGCAAAGCCGGCCGCTTTCGGTTGTTTCTGTCGAAGCTAAGCCCGCAAACCGTAACCCGTCAGCGCCTTTTATGACCTCTACGCTGCAGCAAGAAGCGAGCCGTAAGTTTTCTATGGGTGCGCGCCAGACGATGAATGCGGCACAACGACTGTATGAAGCCGGGCATATCACATACATGCGAACGGATGGCATCGATATGGCCCCCGAGGCCGTGGGGCAAGCACGTGATGCCATAAGTGAGCGATATGGCGCGGACTATGTCCCAAAAAGCCCGCGAATGTATAAAAACAAAGCAAAAAATGCACAAGAGGCGCACGAGTGTATTCGTCCGACGGATATGCGCAAAGATGCGACGGATCTCAAATTGTCCGATCCAGACCAACGCAAGCTCTATGATCTGATCTGGAAGCGGACATTGGCGTGTCAAATGGCCGCTGCGCGAATGGAACGGACGACTGTCGACATCGGAAGTAGCGATAAACAGGTTGGTCTAAGAGCAACGGGTCAAGTTGTCCTCTTTGATGGATTTTTGCGTGTCTACGAAGAAGGGCGTGATGATGCGGGACAAGACGATGAGGATCGTCGCTTGCCGCAAATCTCACAAGGGGATGTGGCTGTATTCGCATCGAATGGGCCTTTGCAGCGCGACTATGATAAATTAGCCGACCGTCAGGACGTTGTTGTTGAAACAGGTGGCTCTGGTGCGCAGAGGTGTAGTGCGGCCGTGTTAGGTGAAAGCGGTGCTGTGCTTGCCACCCAAAGCTTTACGCAACCGCCCCCTCGCTACACCGAGGCAACGTTAGTCAAACGGATGGAAGAGTTGGGCATTGGCCGTCCGTCCACATACGCGTCCATTGTGACGACGATCCAAGAGCGTGAATATGTCCGCAATGAACAAAACAGGCTGATCCCTGAGGACAAAGGCAGGATTGTTACAATCTTTTTGCTGAACTTCTTTCGCAGGTATGTTGAATACGACTTTACTGCCGGCATGGAGACCGAGTTAGATCAGGTCAGTGCGGGCGAGTCGGATTACAAACAGTTGCTAGAGCGCTTCTGGCGAGATTTTTCCGTGGCCATTTCTGAAACGTCCGAATTGCGGATAACCGAAGTTTTGGACGTGCTCGATAATGCTTTAGCGCCTCAGTTATATCCGCCTCGCGAAGATGGAAGCGATCCGCGGACATGTCCAAAATGTGGTGTTGGCAGGCTACATCTCAAAACGTCCCGTACGGGTGGATTTGTAGGCTGTGGCAATTATCCCGAGTGCACGTACACGCGTCCGATCGCAGGCGAGGGCGCCGAGGGTGACGAACGGCTTTTGGGAGAGGACGGCGGCGATGAAATTTGGCTGAAAGCCGGTCGGTTTGGCCCATATGTTCAGCGCGGAGAGCCGACGCCCGAAAACAAAAAACCAAAGCGTGCAAGTTTGCCAAAAGGATGGTCCAAGGATGATATGACCTTGGAAAAGGCCGTAACCCTTCTCAGCCTGCCGCGTCCAATTGGCATGCATCCCGATGGGGGGGAGATTGTTTCAAATTTTGGACGATTTGGTCCGTATTTGATGCACCAGTTGCCCGATGAGCCAAAGCCTGTGTATGCAAACCTAAAAGACCCTGCGGATGTGTTCGACATAGGAATGAACAGGGCGGTCGAGCTTTTGGCTGATAAGCGGGCAAACCCCGGGCGAAGAGGCAGCCGTACAGCTGTGGAGCCTTTGCGTGAACTAGGTGAACATCCCGATGGCGGAAAGATTGCCGTCTTTGAAGGGCGATATGGTCCCTATGTAAAGTGGGAAAAGATCAACGCCACTTTGCCTAAGGACGTCGAACCAGAAAAGATTACAGCAGAAATGGCTTTGGCGCTTATTGTGGAAAAAGCATCCAAAGCAGGCGGCAAAAAAACATCTGGTAAAAAAGCCACTGCGAAAAAGGCCCCAGCCAAGAAAGCTGCCGCCAAAAAATCCGCCACCAAGAAAACGCGTCCTGCAACAACTAAGGCCCAGAAGTCTTCGGGCGAATAATCACATATCATTTTTTTGAATCGATCAAATGGTGCAAGATACGCAGGTGCTTCGCGTTGACACCAGC
The DNA here is from genome assembly GCA_029251265.1 of Pseudoprimorskyibacter sp. Classification (GTDB taxonomy): domain Bacteria; phylum Pseudomonadota; class Alphaproteobacteria; order Rhodobacterales; family Rhodobacteraceae; genus JAQXDR01. Next base: position 14,742 of record JAQXDR010000232.1, read on the forward strand.
GCATGAACGCGCGCATATCAGGTGAAAACTGACGTCAGGAGAGCTTTTATGAAGAAAGTCTATGGTTCTGCAGCCGAGGCATTGGAAGGCCTTCTCAAGGATGACATGTTGATTGCAGCAGGCGGATTTGGTCTGTGCGGTATCCCTGAAATGCTGATTGATGCCATTGTAGACAGTGGGGTCAAAAATCTGACTGTCGCATCCAATAATGCGGGTGTCGACGGGTTCGGTTTGGGCAAGTTACTGGACAGTCGTCAAATCAAAAAAATGATGTCGTCTTATGTAGGTGAAAACGCCGAATTCATGCGTCAGTACCTTTCTGGTGAATTGGAATTAGAATTCAACCCTCAGGGCACATTGGCCGAACGCATGCGCGCTGGCGGCTGCGGGATCCCCGGTTTCTATACCAAGACCGGTGTTGGAACGGTTATTGCTGAAGGCAAGGACGTCAAAACATGGGGTGATCAGGACTATATCCTCGAAGAAGGTATTTTTGCAGATTTGGCAATTGTGAAAGCATGGAAAGCGGACACGACAGGCAATTGCATTTTCCGCAAGACGGCACGGAACTTTAACCCTCCGGCCGCGATGTGTGGCAAGATTTGCGTTATGGAGGTTGAAGAAATCGTGCAGCCTGGTGAATTGGATCCGGACCATATTCATCTGCCTGGCATTTATGTTCATCGAATAGTGCAGGGCGAACATGAGAAACGGATTGAACAACGCACTGTGCGCCAGCGGGAGGGTGTCTAATGGCTTGGGACCGTAATCAAATGGCGGCGCGGGCCGCGCAAGAGCTTGACGATGGCATGTATGTCAACCTTGGAATTGGGATTCCAACGCTGGTTGCGAATTATGTTGGTGACAAGGACATCACCTTGCAGTCTGAAAACGGTATGCTTGGTATGGGACCATTCCCGTACGAAGGTGACGAGGACCCGGATCTGATCAACGCTGGCAAACAGACCATAACAGAAATGGACAGGACAGCATATTTCGATAGTGCAACCAGCTTTGGAATGATACGCGGCGGCAAAATTGCAGCGGCCATTCTGGGCGCTATGGAAGTGTCGGAAAATGGCGATCTGGCCAACTGGATGATCCCCGGAAAGCTTGTCAAAGGCATGGGTGGGGCCATGGATCTGGTCGCGGGTGTTGGCAAGGTCATTGTTGTGATGGACCATACCAATAAACACGGCGCGTCAAAAGTTTTGACAGATTGCACGTTGCCATTGACTGGAAAAGGTGTGGTCGATCGGATCATTACCAATTTGGGTGTGTTGGATGTGGTGGCTGGTGGCTTGCGGATCGTTGAGTGCGCTGACGGTGTGACCGAGCAAGAGCTTCGTTCTGCAACAGAAGCAACAATCGTGAGCTAACCGAGGGACCCGTACGTGACCCTCTGTGCCCCTGGATTTTCGGTGTTGTCTGTGTCTATGAGAGTGACAACGGCGCAAAAGACGCCAGCAACAGTGTTCCCGCCAGCGGTCATGAACCACAGTTAACAAACCAAAGAGAGCGCCACGTGCAGGTGGCGCTTATTTTTTTGGGTCAGACGCTCTCAAAGACCTTCATAGGCGCAAAGCGCGTGGACTTTCATTCCCATTGTTTCAAGCTTTCTGCGGCCGCCTAAATCGGGCAGATCTACAACAAACGCGCACCCGATGATCTGTCCTCCCAGACGCTCTACAAGCTTGATTCCAGCCTCGGCAGTGCCGCCGGTGGCCAAAAGGTCGTCAACTAATAAGATGCGTTCCCCCGGATGAATGGCATCGTCATGGACCTCTAAAGTCGCCTCGCCATATTCAAGTTGGTATTCTTCAGAAATGACTGCGGCAGGCAGCTTGCCTTTTTTACGAATTGGAACAAACCCGGCAGACAACTGATGGGCAATTGCGCCACCCAGAATAAAACCGCGTGCCTCAAGGCCAATAACCTTGTCGATCTGAATGCCAGAGTAGGGGTGTAACAACTGATCGATTGTCATGCGAAACCCACGTGGATCTGCGAACAGAGTTGTAACATCACGAAACAGGATGCCTTCGTGTGGGAAATCCACAATTGTACGGATAAAATCCTGAATCTTCGGGCTTTGCATTCCAGATCCTTTGTGCGGCATATGGGTTTTTAACAGTCGAACGGCCTGTTTGTATGTCTCTAAGTGTCAAGTTGGGATCACAGAAAAAGCCTAACTCGCGGTTACCGGCTTGCGGATAATCTAGCACGCATGTTGCTGCAAGCGCGAAGGCGTTATCAATGAGTACGTCTACCGAGGTTGAACGATTAATCCTCAAGGTGAGTAGTAAAGGTCCTTACACCTGAATTGCCAGGAGTCGCAGCTCAGCCAGGAGCAATTTTTTATTTTTACGGTTGCGCGGTTGGACGGGCTGTTTTTCAGGAACGGCGCGTTTTGCCAACGCTAAGTTATGCGCTCAGCACGCGTCCCGCTATCGCATCTAACCGCGCGAGAACTTTTGGGTCGCGTCTATCTGGTTGGGTTAGGATCGCATGGTCCAATGCACGATCGCAATGGTGAGGACAGAGTTGACGTTCTGCGCCCAGAATATCAGGCAGGCGTGCCACCATCGCGCGTGCTTTGTCAGCGTTGCCTAACAAAGTTGTAATGATATCCTGCACATCAACTTCTCCGTGGTCGGGATGCCAGCTGTCGTAATCGGTGACCATTGCAACCGACGCGTAACACAGCTCTGCCTCACGTGCCAGCTTGGCTTCGGGCATGTTCGTCATGCCAATAACGTCCGCACCCCAATGGTCGCGATACATTCTGCTTTCGGCCAAGGTAGAAAACTGGGGACCTTCCATGGCGAGATAGGTTCCACCGTCGTGAACCTTAATCCCCGCATCCCGGCCAGCAACAAGACAGGCTGATCCCAGCCGCGGGCATGTTGGATGTGCAACGCTTACATGTGCAACGCACCCGGGGCCGAAAAAGCTTTTTTCGCGGTCAAACGTTCGGTCAATAAATTGGTCGATAATAACAAAATCACCGGGGGCCATTTCTTCGCGAAAGGAGCCGCAGGCTGAAATTGATATTACATCAGTGACACCCAAGCGCTTTAAAGCATCGATGTTCGCACGATATGGAACGGACGTTGGGCTATGTACATGACCTCGGCCGTGCCGCGGCAAAAAGACCATGTCAACTCCGCCCAACTGTCCTGTCAGTAGCGCATCGCTGGGATCACCCCAAGGGGTGTCGACCTCAACCCATTTGGGATCAGCCAGTCCTTCGATCTCGTAAATACCTGATCCACCGATAATTCCGACGCGCGTTTGTGCCATGTCTCAATCCAGCTATTCGTTTCAAGTAAAAGATGCGGCGCGTCCTAATTGTGTGCAAGCCCCGCCATATACGATTGTGATCACAGTGTCGCGATATGTCCGCTATGTTTGCGATCTGAGTTTGGCCGCTTGTGAGCATCACTGGAATGGTCTAGGCGGGCACGAACACCCATTTGCAAACAAAAGAGAGACCGCCATGACCTCTGGTGCGAAATCAGGTATTGCTCGATTTTTTCCAAACGCAGGACAAGCCGCCGAGGGGCGTGTCAAATTGACCGTGCAGCAGTGGCGGATTGAAATCCTAGCCGGAATTACCGTTGCGCTGGCGCTTGTGCCCGAAGCTGTGGCTTTTGCATTTGTAGCAGGCGTGCATCCGCTCGTGGGGCTTTATGCAGCTTTTCTGGTGGGCTTGATTACCGCACTAGTGGGCGGCAGGCCTGGCATGATTTCTGGTGCAACCGGTGCTTTGGCGGTCGTCATGGTGGCACTGGTGGCACAACATGGTGTTGAATACCTGTTTGCGACCGTCGTTTTAATGGGCATATTGCAGATCATTGCCGGCGCATTGAGATGGGGCAAGTTCATTCGGTTGGTTCCGCATCCCGTTATGCTTGGGTTTGTGAACGGTTTGGCAATCGTTATCTTTCTGGCGCAGTTGGGGCAGTTCAAGGTGCCAGGCAGCGCCGAAGCATCAGGACATGGCATGTCAGGCGGTCAGTGGCTCGCGGGTGGACCAATGATGCTGATGCTCGGTTTGACCGCTCTGACGATGGCTATTATCTGGGTCATGCCCCGGATCAGCCGTGTGGTTCCGGCACCTTTGGTTGGAATTGTCGTCGTTGCTGCGATTGTGATCGGCTTTGGACTGGACGTTCCACGTGTCGGTGATATGGCCTCTATTCAGGGTGGGCTGCCAAGCTTTCATGTCCCTTTGGTACCACTGACGTGGGAGACCTTTGAAATTATACTGCCTTATTCGATGATATTGGCAGCGATTGGTTTGATTGAAAGCCTTCTGACGTTGAACCTTGTTGGCGAAATGACGGGACGTCGGGGTGGTGCCAGTCAGGAATGCATGGCCCAGGGTGCGTCAAATGTTGTCACAGGATTTTTTGGTGGCATGGGTGGGTGCGCGATGATCGGACAATCCATGATTAACGTAAAATCTGGTGCGCGCACGCGGATTTCAGGAATTGTTGCGTCACTTTGCTTGTTGGCGTTTATCGTCTGGGCGTCTGCGTTGATTGAGCTAATCCCCTTGGCAGCATTGGTCGGGGTTATGTTTATGGTGGTTATTGGAACATTTGCATGGAATTCTTTGACGATTTTGCGTCGTGTACCGCTGACGGATGCTTTTGTTATCATTTTGGTAACGGTCGTCACCGTCCTAGAGGATCTTGCTGTTGCTGTTGTTGTCGGCGTGATCGTGTCTGCGTTGGCCTATGCATGGAATAATGCCCGGCGGATCCACGCCGATACCGATACCACGGAAACCGAAAAAGTGTATCGGATCCAGGGACCACTGTTTTTTGGATCCGCAGAAGGTTTCAACGAGCTGTTTGATGTCGCGAATGATCCACTGTCGGTGACTGTGGACTTTGCAGACAGTCGGGTTGTGGACCAGTCTGCCTTGCAGGCGATTGAAGCTGTTGCAAGTAAGTACGCGGCTGAGGGCAAACGGCTACAGCTTCGCCATCTAAGCCCGGACTGCCATAGACTTCTGACCAAGGCGGGGCATCTTGTTGTCGCAGACGACAGCGACCCAGACTATGGTGTCGCTGTCGACTATGGTGTGCGTACGGGGATCCTTGGCTCTCACTAAGAGCGGTAGACTATTCTGACGGCCGTTTTAGGCTAAAGACTTCGGTAACCGTTGAATAGTCGCGATACCCCAATCGGGCCAGCGGTTGGAATTTTGTGACGTCTAAGCGTCCGTCAACCATACAGGCGTCGTTTAGGTGCACGCCCGTCACCTCACCTAGAACCAAGAAGTTGTGTTCGCCGAGAAGCGGTATGATTTGTGTCATTGTGCATTCTAACGATGCAGGTGATTTTTCCACACGCGCGCAATTTATCGTGTGACAACTGGCCTTGTCCAAACCCGCAAGATCAAATTCGTCCGTTTCACTATCCCAAGGGCCAGAGGTTTGATTCATCGCATCCTGTAAAGCGTTTGAGACAACATTGACGCAAAAAACGCCAGTTTCGCGAATATGCGCGACGGTATCCTTGGTGTCACCACGATCTGGTTTTGATGATGTTGAGGCAAACATAACCTGGGGTGGAACATAGGCGATTGCGTTGAAAAATGAATAAGGGGCCAAGTTGTCCTGGCCATCTGATCCTCTGGTAGAAATCCATCCAATGGGTCGTGGCGTTACCACCGCATTGAATGGATTGTGTGGAAGACCATGGCCGTCTTTAGGTTGGTAGAACATTGTGGAGGCACCTTTTTTGAAAGATTGTCGGACACTCAAGACCGTGATAGGCGAAATATCGGAAACGTCCACGCCGGGTTACTGTGACAACGCTAAAAAAAGAAATGCCTGATGATTGGTGGCAGGTCGAAGCACTTTACGACCTTTGTTTTGCGCCAGGGCGCGAGGCTTTGTCATCCTACAGGCTCCGCGATGAGGTGGCCCCTGTGGACAATCTCAGCCGTTTGGCGTGGGATGACAACGGGTATTTGCTGGGGGCTATCCGGTATTGGCCCGTTCGGGTGGGTGGTGCACCAACATTGCTGCTTGGCCCTGTTGCGGTGCATCCGACCGCGCAGGGAGAGGGAGTTGGTGGTGCACTAATCCGTGCAACACTGGCGGATGCAAGCCAAAACTGGAACCGTGTCCTGCTGGTTGGAGATGCTTCATATTACCAAAAATTTGGATTTTTCCGGTTGGAACACGTCATAATGCCACCACCGACAAACCCTGAGCGTGTATTGGGATTGGAATTACATCCCAGTGCATGGAAGATGGTCTTTGGCAAAGTCACTCCGGAGCGTTAAGGTAACACTGCAAGCTGTGAAAAATTGCTAGAAAAGATTGCGTCACGATGAAAACGCCTTTGGTTTCGATTAACTTAAATGCTGCACTGGATCAGTTGGCGCTGATTTGTAGGGGGGCGTCGGATCTAGGACTGGATCTGTTGGATGCAATCAGGGTTCAACCAGAGACCTTGACCAGCCAATTGGATCAGGCTGCGAATAGCGAGCTTCTTTTAGAAACGCGGCAGGCTCTCGAAACCGCCATTTTGGCTGCTAAACCAAACGAAGACACAAATTCTGAACCCTGGTTAAACGCGGCTTTGGTAACTGCCACCGATGAGGCATTCCCTGAGGCTCTGCGCGAAATACCGGTTACTGTTTCAATTTTGTTGGGTTCGATCATGGAAGTGGCCGCGGAGCATGGCTTTGATCCCACGGAAAGCTCTGTGATGAAGCGCTGCCTTGCTGTTATGGGTGTCGCAGGTCCGTTTGTTGAGGATTCCGGGAGCGATATGGTGTCTTTGGTGGCGCGGATCGACCTGACAGGTCTTACAGCGCATGGTGTTATATTGCGGGTGTCCCCACGGCTGTCCGGAGCATTGGCAATGAAATTGGGTGCTCAAGCCTTACCGAAGTCTGGGCATGCGATTATCACAGCAACAGGTTACGCATTTACGAGCTATTATCAGGCCATGGCACGAGTGTTGTTTGGACTAATGGTCTTGGCGACGCAAACTGGACAATCGCTTGAGGCCTTGGGGGAGCGATTGTTTCAACGGATGGGAAAGGACAGCCTCGCCGCTCTGCGCTGAATGGATGAATTTTCAGAGGCTGGCGCTCTTTTTAACATTGGCTTTAACTTTCAATAAACCTCAATGTGTCAAAACCAATATAACGGCGGGCAAAGCCTCGCTGAATGTCGTTTTTTCGGGGTCGATGGCAGAATGCTGTAACAGAGGGCGCCGGAACTTACCGTACAGAAGGTACGGTGTTGGTCAAATACCACACGGCAACAAATACCCGGCGGTTTACCAGCACCGCCGGGTCTCTTTTGCTTTAAGGCCCTAGCTTGCTTCTGCGGCTGTGTTACGTGCCCACAGGGAAGTCGCCGTCTATTTTCGTTTTTCTTGCTGCGTTTACCAGCCGGCTTCGTTATCGTTTGGGCTAAGATGTATATGTCGCTCCACCGCTTCCAGTGGTTGTGTTGCATCTTGTGTGGACCACTCTATTTTTGCAACGTCCCGCGAGCGCAAGTCATTTTGGTGTGGGATCGTAGCCATAATTCAGACGGGTGCTGTCACGTTTCTGTTCCAAGGCTTATTGTTCGTTTAAGGCATCCCGCCGAAAAACTGATGCGTTGGTATTCCTTTGGATCATGAATTATGCTTCGTGCTGTTTTGGGAAATGGATGATGTGAGTACCGTGACTGGAAGCGCTGTGGGGACGGTTTCAGACGTTGATTGAGGACGGGTCGAGCGGTCGTGGAGCAGTGTTGCGTTTGAAGGTTTTACTGGCAATGGGTGTCCGTTCGAATGCATAGATCCGCAGGATCGGAACCTTTTGCGACGCACCGCAGAGCCGCCTCGGAGGCAAAGGCAAGCTGGAGTCTAACCGGCTATTCTTCGTCGAAGTCATCGGGCAGCATGGTGACATCGCGATGCCGGAGCTGGGGTCCGCCTTGTACGATGCGACGGGGGTTTGGGCGCACCCAAATGCGGCTGACAAGGTTCTCTGCAAGCGCGGTTAAACGCAACCAAAAGTCGCGGGCTATTTCGAGACGGTCTGGGTACCAGAATTGGCTCCCAGCATCGTGGTCATTCTCGATAATCTTGCCACGCCTAAAAAATTGCCGCAGTCAACGCCATGCGTGACGCTGGATGCTGGTTCATCTCCGTGCCAGCCCATAGCCCTGAGTGATCTCGCTCCCATCAAAATGGCCTTCTCAAAGCTGAAGCTGTACCTCAGGCGGATTGGAGCGTTTAGTTTTGCCAACATGTTCGACACCATCGCGAAGCTCTGCGATGTCTGCTCTTCGCGCGAATTATGGACCGACTTCACAGCTGCCGGATATCTCTTAGATTAATGGCAGGAGCGCGTTAAACCGTGTTTCGTTGGCAGGCAAAGGTTTGGGGCGCCTAACAACGAATGCCGCTGCCGTGTATTATAGAACCCAATGATATTTTGAAAGATGGTCTCCTCGGTCTGATGTTTTGGGCTGGTTCTGTTGCGCTTGATCAGCTCTGCTGTGATGGATTTAAAAAACAATCCCATGATCGGGTGAACGATCTTATATCTGTCAAGTCGCGTTTCAACTGATTGGTGACCGCCGAACCAATGACGCGCCAGAAGCGCAAATTGGCCATGATAGGTAGGCAAAGCCAGCCTTCACGTAACCAGATATAGGATTACGTTACCCATCCATTTTTGTTTTGACGAGCTTGCAGCGAAATCCTGATTTGTTAAGTCGAACATGAGGAAGCTGTTCGTTTTGCGTTGATAAACGTGATTTCTCAGATCAAATTCCTAACCCTCTTCACCTTGTATTTTTGGTTCTGATGATCTTGACGTAGTTCAGACGCATCATGCCACAACGTCGAACGACTGATGCTTAAATCAAGCGACACTGGCAATCGTGTTTTGGCGCTTGTGACCGCTATGCGGGCTACACCCGTTGGTCAAAAGAGACCTCGCAGAGGTTGTTAGACGCTGTGCCCCTAGGGTGTTTTAAACACTGACTTCCCATAGTTTTCTATCATGTTGATAAATTGCCAAAAATATAATGTGGATTCACCAAGCTAGAAGAAAACTTTCGGGAATTGAGTTCAATATAACCCACAGTCCACTTTGTGTCACTTTTAAGATTATATACGGCAAAATAGTGACAAAGCACACCCAAGTAAAAATATACTTATGATGATATAGAGTGACCAAAAGGATATATTTTATCCTTAAGTATAAAAAATTAATAAAGGCATTTATAGGGCAATTGTGTCAGGAATTCCATAATTGCGTATTGGTAATTACTTATAATATTTTTGAATAAAGTTAAAAGAGTTGGGAGCGCCAATCAGCGTGTAGATACTGACCAAATAAAAAGATTCATGAAAAGTCATCATCTAACTGAAAATAAACAAATAAAAATTTGTCACAATCTATTGATTTTTTGTGAGATCTTGTGAACACCGCTGATTTTATCATGAGAATCAAATTATATTTGCATCATTTAAGTAGTAAAAATGTAGTCCCTGCGTATTGAAATCTCTGCACAATTTTTGCCTCATTTTGAATAAAATCTCGACATCATTTTTAGCTTTAAACCGAATCCTGTAATCGGTGGATTGTTGCGTTTTATAGTTGGCTTTCACCCATCGCGTAATCGAAGGTCGGAGTGGCCCTTGAACTTGATACCTAATAAGGTTGGCAGTCCGAGACTTACCCTCCGTCGTAATAATGATGCTCATGGCGGCCGTGCTGGCGCGTGCATGTGTTTCAACTGTGGGGTGATTTGCTATGTCGACTAACTTTAACGACGATAATGTCGAAATCGGTAACAACAGTGCCAACAACCTGAGCGGCAATGGTTCTGCCAACTACCTGCAGGGCAATGGTGGCGGCGATGTTCTTGATGCGAATGGCGGCAATGACCAGCTTGACGGTGGCGCAGGGCATGACACGATCTTCGGCGACGACGGGGCTGATGAGATCTACGGCAACACCGGCAAAGACGTAATCAACGGTGGCAACGGCAATGATACGATCTTTGGTGGGGGGGGATTACAACATACCACGTCTCAAAACGGCTCTGACCCACTGACTGGCATTGATGCCACGATTAACAACTATAAAGAGACGTTTTATGGCGGAAATGACAGCGACTTCCGGATCAACTGCTCGGCAAGCGTAAACCTCAAAACCCTCAAGTTCAAAAATTGGGATAATGGCCGCGCAGACGACGTATGGTTGGATCTGACCACCTTTAACGACGACTTCAAACTCAAGTTCACCAAAGGTGATGCGAATGACGAGGTGGTTCTTTATGGTGAAGGCATACAGATCGATTATTCGAAAGGGCCGGGAACTGCTACAGACAAAGGGTATGTCTACTACACCGGCTCAGATGGAAACAAACATAATTTCAAGTTTACGCTAAAGGACGGCGTTGATTTCCGGATAGAGAATGCCACACCAAACCTTGTCTATACCGTTACGGACAAGGCCGACACAGATGTAAACAACGACACACTAAATGGCGATGGTGGCAACGATTCCGTGATTGGCGGCCAAGGCAATGACAAGCTTTATGGTGGGGCTGGAAACGACACGCTTTATGGTGATGAGATCGACGTTTACCCGTCAACCGGTGGTGCCGACAGTCTTTACGGTGGCGATGGGAATGACGAGCTCTATGGTGGTGGTGGCAACGACAGCCTGGAAGGCGGGAATGGCACTGACACACTTTGGGGCAACAAGGGTAATGATACTCTAAAAGGTTTTGATGGTAACGATAGCCTTGTCAGTGGCGATGGAAACGACAGCATAGAAGGCGGCGCCGGCAACGATTACATTGCCGGTCAGGCCGGCGCTGATACGTTGCGGGGCGGTACCGGAAATGACACTCTTCTTGGTGGTCATGACAACGACAAAATCTACGGAGATGCTGGATCTGACAGTATAGAAGGCGGAGCCGGGAATGATACGATCGAAGTGGGTTCGGGCGACACCGTGCGCGGCAACGATGATGCTGATACATTTACTGCTAACCAGAACCTCGTTGATAAGAATAACCAAAAGAACACCGCGTTTACCGTCAATGGCGATACCGACGGCAACGATAATGACACGCTAGATCTTAGAACCTATTCTTTATATCGAAACCTCAATCAAACGACAGATGGCGATGGAGACAGCACATCAGGATCTGTTCAGGTCAAAAATTCGAGCAATCAGTGGGTCACAGTTAACTTCTCTGAAATAGAGGAACTACTGCTACCGCCTCGTCTGAACACTGCGCCGAATGCCGTAAACGACACGGCGAGCATGAATGAAGACACCGTCAAAACGATTAATGTCCTGGCCAATGACAGCGACCCAGACGGCGACAACCTGAGCATCACCTTTGCTCAGGTACCCAGCTCTCAGGGCACGGTCCAGATTCAGGGCAGCCAGCTCAAATACACGCCCAAGGCCAATTTCAACGGTACGGCGACGATCGACTACACGATCAGCGACGGCAATGGCGGCACGGATACTGCGACGGCGACGGTGACGGTCAACCCGATGAACGACGCGCCGGTCGCGGTGGATGACACGGCCAGCACGGCCGAAGACACGGCGGTGACGATCGATGTTGTGGCCAATGACACGGATGTGGACGGCGACACGCTGTCGGTAAAGGCGGGCTCGGTCTCGGTGCCTGCAGCGCAGGGCACAGCGGTGCTCAATGGCGACGGAGACATCGTGTTCACGCCGGCGGCGGACTTCACCGGCACGGCCACGATCAGCTATGTGGTCGAGGACGGCAATGGCGGCGAGGACATCGGCACGGCGACCGTAACGGTAAGCGCGGTGAACGACGCACCGGTCGCGGTGGATGACACGGCCAGCACGGCCGAAGACACGGCGGTGACGATCGATGTTGTGGCCAATGACACGG
>JAQXDR010000235.1 GCA_029251265.1 Pseudoprimorskyibacter sp.
GAAAGCAAAACAGAGCAACTGAGATTAGCAGCCTAAATGAACCCCTGATCCATCTTAACAACGCTGCAAACTGGTCGAAAAAATAGGACCACCTCTACCGTCCATCAGTTTGCACCAACTAATTTTAGAGTGTGGGGTAACGCATTATATGTTTTACTCGGTAAAAGGCAGAACGATGACTAATTATTTGCAATTTTTACATTCTGTTAACTAATTATGTAATTGATCACCATAAACAGCTTAAACGAGAGCGCATTGTGGCAATATATCTTGCAAAAACCAACGTACGAGTGTTTGGGTCTGGTATTGGTCAGACGTACCCATGGCTTGTCCTAGTGGGTGTTTCAATTTTCGTCTCGATTATCGCGCCGCTTCCTGCGTCTTTATCAATTGGCCTGTTGGCCTTTGCGGCAACGGTTGGTCTGACTCTGGCTGTGACAGAGGTAGTTGACTGGAATTCTAAAAGAAATTTCCAAAATGATCTTAATATTATAAAAGGTTGGTTGGATGTAGATACAGTTCCGGTTCTCGTCACGGATTGGTCGGGGCAGGTGGTGGCTGTCAATCGACTGGCTGAGGAAGATCCGCTCGTTCAGGCAAACAGCCATATTCGGTCTGCGCTTTCCAAAGCGGTTGCTGATGCCTGTGATCTTTTGAACGCGTTCAGGGTCGCTTCGTTACCTTCTCTCAGACATGAGTTTCAAGCATCGAAGGGTGCCGTTGAAGTTGTGCGGTTGGGGCATCGGTTTGTTGCATGGCGCATTACGCCGCCGGTTGATAAAGCTGACACTCTACAAACGCCTAATCTGATGCAGATATCCTTGGGCTCTGATGGATCGGTTCTGCAAAGTTCGGAGAGCGCAAAGGTCTTGGCCGACGCGCTTACGGCAGGCCATCTCACGACTTCGGATCTCGTGTCGGGTACGCTTCTCGATTTGAATGATGCGCATTACTTTTGTATTGAGGTCTCGCCTCGACATTTTGTTTTCTATCAAGACATCGGGGGCGATACCTTTCCAAAGGCCGATCTTGACCGGATACCCGTCGCAACACTGACGCTTTCTTTTGATGGCGTGGTGCAAACTCATAATTCTCTCGCGCAGCAGATGCTTGGTGGTGAGCCCCTAAAAGGACGCGCGATTTCAGCTTTTACGGAGGGTTTGGGGCGTCCCGTTCAGGCTTGGCTGGACGAAGCCGCAGCAGGGAATAATGTTAACAAATCTGAATTTTTGAGCCTGTCGCGTGCGTCCCGTGAAACCTTTGTGCAAGTCAGCCTAACACTAGCGTTGGGGCAACAGTCTTTGATCGCGGTCCTCACGGATGCCACTGAACTGAAAACGCTTGAACGCCAATTTGTCCAAAGTCAAAAAATGCAAGCTATTGGACAGTTGGCAGGTGGTGTAGCACATGATTTCAATAATCTTTTAACGGCTATCTCTGGTCATTGTGACCTTTTGTTACTGCGCCATGATCAAGGCGATCCAGATTACGCGGATCTGATACAGATTAACCAAAATGCAAATCGCGCGGCTGCGCTTGTTGGGCAATTGTTGGCATTTTCACGCAAACAAAACCTAAACCCCGAGCGTATTGACCTTAGATCGACATTGTCCGATCTGGCCCATCTTCTTAATCGTTTGGTCGGCGAGAAAATCAGCCTAACCCTGCATCACGCACCATCAATGCCTGCAATCAGAGCCGACAAAAGGCAATTGGAACAGGTGATGATGAACCTTGTTGTGAATGCCAGAGACGCCATGCCCGATGGCGGTGAAATTGTTGTGCGCAGCGAACGTCAAGATATTGTCGAACCCCTGAGCAATGGCCGGATCACCGTGCCACCTGGCGTTTACGCGCGCGTCAGCGTTAGCGATCAGGGCGTTGGTATCTCTCCGGAAATGCAACAGTCTATTTTCGAACCTTTTGTCACCACAAAACGTACTGGAGAAGGAACGGGATTGGGCTTGTCGACTGTGTATGGCATTGTAAAACAAACCGGTGGCTTCATTTTTGTTGACAGCGACCTTGGAAAAGGCAGTACGTTTTCCTTGCTTTTTCGCTTGTGCGAAGACCATCATCAGCCGCAATCTCTGCCAGCCGTAGCGACCGCCGAGGTGTCTACTGAAATTTCTGGCGGTGTTGTTCTTTTGGTTGAAGACGAGGCGCCAGTTCGCGCATTTGCCTCTCGCGCACTGCGATTGCGTGGGTTCACCGTTATTGAAGCTGACTCTGGCGAGGCCGCACTCAGCGCGCTTGACGATGGTGCATTGGAAGTCGATGTTGTGGTAACGGACGTTATCATGCCCGGATTGGACGGACCAAGCTGGGTACGCAAAGCGCTGGTCGATCGACCTTGGTTAAAAGTTATCTTCGTTTCCGGCTATCCAGAGGATGTTTTTGAACGCGGCGATGCAGAAATACCAAATTCGCTATTCCTGCCAAAACCATTCTCTCTCAAAGAGTTAACATCAACCGTTGCCTCAAAAGTCGCAGAATGACCCATTTTTGCAAATGGTAACTTCTTTTTAACTTCGCGCGAGCATCGTTGTTACTATTGAGTTAACACTTGCTTTGTTCTTGTTTTGATCTCATATAGATGAGAACAAGTGGCGAACACAAACCAGCAATTGCCGCCCGGCAGCGGGTGTGAGATAAGGACCGAAACCATGGCAGCGGCAGATCTTTTAAGCATGAACGACAAGCGTACAGCAGACAAACAAAAAGCGCTTGATAGCGCTCTGGCCCAGATCGAACGGCAGTTCGGCAAAGGGTCAATCATGAAACTTGGCGGTGAGAACGCACTTCGTGATATCGAGGTGACGTCGACCGGGTCGCTTGGGCTTGATATTGCTCTAGGCGTTGGCGGTCTTCCTAAGGGCCGGATAATTGAAATATATGGCCCCGAAAGCTCTGGCAAGACAACTTTGACACTCCATGCAGTGGCTGAAGAGCAGAAAAAAGGGGGCGTGTGTGCATTCGTGGATGCAGAACACGCGTTGGATCCGCAGTATGCGAAAAAGCTTGGTGTTGATCTTGATGAGCTTTTGATTTCGCAACCCGATACAGGCGAGCAGGCACTTGAAATCACGGATACTCTGGTGCGATCTGGAGCGGTCAATATGGTCGTTGTAGATTCGGTCGCCGCGTTGACGCCCAAGTCCGAGCTTGAAGGTGACATGGGCGACAGCAATGTTGGTGTTCAGGCGCGTCTTATGAGCCAAGCAATGCGAAAACTAACAGGATCCATCAGTCGGTCAAACTGTATGGTGATTTTCATTAACCAGATCCGTATGAAAATTGGCGTTATGTTTGGCAGCCCGGAAACCACGACCGGAGGTAACGCGCTGAAATTTTACAGCTCAGTTCGGCTGGACATCCGGAGGATTGGTGCAGTTAAGGATCGTGATGAAATCGTCGGTAACCAAACGCGGGTCAAGGTTGTTAAAAACAAGGTAGCCCCGCCTTTTAAGCAAGTCGAATTCGACATCATGTACGGCGAAGGAATTTCCAAGACAGGCGAGCTGCTGGACCTTGGCGTTAAGGCCGGTGTCGTCGAAAAATCAGGTTCGTGGTACAGCTATGGCGATGAACGTATCGGTCAAGGTCGCGAAAACGCGAAGAATTTTTTGAAAGAAAACGTGGCCACGGCTTTGGACATAGAAGACAAGATCCGGGCAGCGCATGGGCTTGATTTCGATCCAGGTGATGACGTTATGGAAGCCTGACGCATCTTGTGAGATGAAAAATAAACGGGCGTATCAGTGAATGGTGCGCCCGTTGTTGCATCTGGGGGGTTGTGGCAGTGGACAGTCACGGGGCAGGGCGCTAAACCGGATCCAACCCTGATATGATGCCTCGAAAGACACTCCTATGGCCACGCTAAATGACATACGTTCGACCTTTTTGTCCTATTTTGAAAGGCAAGGACACCAAGTGGTGTCCTCTAGTCCTCTGGTTCCGCGCAACGATCCCACGCTGATGTTCGCGAATTCTGGTATGGTGCAGTTCAAAAACCTTTTCACAGGGGTTGAGACCCGGGATTACAAACGTGCGACGACATCACAGAAATGCGTTCGTGCAGGTGGCAAACACAACGATCTGGACAATGTGGGTTATACTGCGCGCCACCATACTTTTTTTGAAATGCTTGGGAACTTTAGCTTTGGTGATTATTTCAAAACCGAAGCCATACCCTTTGCATGGGAACTGATCACGCGTGAATTCGATATTCCTGCAGACCGGCTTTATACAACTGTCTATCACACAGACGATGAGGCCTTTGACATCTGGAAGAAAATGGGTGTGCCCGAAGATCGGATAATCCGCATTGGGACGTCAGACAATTTTTGGCAAATGGGTCCCACAGGCCCGTGTGGACCTTGTACTGAAATCTTTTTTGACCACGGCGATCATATTTGGGGCGGGCCTCCGGGAAGCCCGGATGAGGATGGTGATCGGTTTATCGAGATCTGGAACGTTGTCTTCATGCAAAACGAGCAGTTCGAAGATGGAACGATGCGTCCGCTGGATATGCAATCTATCGACACCGGAATGGGTCTGGAACGGATCGGAGCCTTATTGCAGGGCAAACACGACAACTATGATACGGATTTGATGCGCAGCCTGATCGAGGCATCCGCTGATGCGACTTCCAGTGACCCTGATGGTCCTGGCAAAACGCACCACCGTGTGATCGCGGATCATCTTCGGTCCACTTCATTCTTGATTGCAGACGGGGTTATGCCGTCAAACGATGGGCGGGGCTATGTGTTGCGGCGGATTATGCGGCGTGCAATGCGTCACGCACATCTGTTGGGTTCGCGTGATCCGGTTATGCACCGTCTTGTTCCCGCGCTGGTCCGCCAGATGGGTGCGGCCTATCCTGAATTACAGCATGCTCAGGCCTTAATTGAAGAGACCCTTCGATTAGAAGAAACCCGGTTCAAACAAACCTTGGATAGAGGTTTGAAATTGTTGGACGATGAGCTTTCTCAATTGACTGACGATGCGCCATTACCGGGGCAGGCCGCGTTTAAGCTATATGACACATTTGGCTTTCCGCTGGATCTTACCCAAGATGCTTTGCGTGAAAAGGGACGTAGCGTTGATACTGATGGGTTTGATACCGCGATGGCCGAACAAAAGGCCAAGGCGCGCGCTGCTTGGTCTGGCACGGGAGAGTCGGCAGACAGTGCTGTTTGGTTCGATATCGCTGAGGCTGGCGCGTCCGAGTTTTTAGGCTACGACACGGAGGCCGCCGAAGGTGTGGTTGTGGCCCTGGTGCGCGATGGCGTAGCGGTAGACAGTCTTTCGCAAGGTGAGACCGGTTGGCTCATTTTAAACCAAACACCGTTTTATGGCGAAAGTGGGGGGCAGGTTGGTGATACGGGATACTTGCGTCGGCTTGAAAATGAAGATGACATCGCCACCGTGGATAACACTCAAAAAATGGGTGGTGGCGCGGTTATTGCGCATCATGTCACCGTCGGTCATGGCGTTATTTCTAAGGGTGATCCAATGGCGGCCGAGGTCGATCATGGACGCAGGGCAGGTATTCGGGCAAATCATTCCGCCACGCATCTGTTGCACGAGGCGCTGCGCGCAGCCCTCGGTGATCATGTGGCGCAGCGCGGGTCGTTGAATGCGCCCGACCGGATGCGGTTCGACTTTAGCCACAGCAAAGCGTTGTCACCAGAAGAACTGCTACGGGTGAATGCAGAGGTGAACAGCTACATTCGCCAAAATAGCGCTGTAGAAACACGGATCATGACACCTGACGATGCACGCAGCCTTGGTGCGCAGGCGCTCTTTGGTGAAAAATACGGCGATGAAGTTCGTGTCGTATCGATGGGAACCCAGATGGGTTCTGGCAAGGGGGCGGATGGACAAACATATTCATTGGAGCTCTGTGGCGGCACGCATGTTGCACGTACCGGGGATATCGGCGCGTTTGTCACCTTGGGCGACAGCGCCAGCAGCGCAGGTGTGCGTCGTATTGAGGCCCTAACAGGAGCGGAAGCAATGGCCCATCTGGCGGCACAAGACCGAAGATTGGGCGACGCCGCGTCGGCGTTGAAATCGCAGGCGGCCGATGTCCCTGATCGGGTTCGCAGTCTTTTGGAGGAACGTAAATCACTTCAGAATGAGGTGGCTCAATTACGCAGAGAACTGGCAATGTCTGGTGGTTCAGGGCAAGATGCAGGTGCCCCCGAGGATATCGGTGGGATTGCCTTTTTAGCTCAAACACCGTCGGGAGTTTCCGGAAAAGACCTGCCCTCTTTGATTGATGAGCACAAAGCGCGCATTGGATCGGGGGTGGTTTTATTGATTGCAGACACGGGCGCAAAAGCTGCGGTGGCTGCCGGTGTAACCACTGACCTGATAGACCGTATCAAAGCACCAGACCTCGTAAAAGCAGCGGTGGCTGAACTGGGTGGGAAGGGAGGCGGTGGCCGACCTGATCTGGCACAAGGTGGCGCATCCTCTGCCGATAACGCCGCAGCGGCCATCGCTGCCGTCAAAACTATTTTATTAGGAGCCTAATCAATGCCCAAAGCCCTCTGGATCGCTCATGTAAACGTCATAGATACCGAAGCTTACGGACGGTACGCTGCCCTTGCAGGCCCAGCGATCGCCGCACATGGCGGCCATTTCCTTGCGCGCGCAACTCGCTACGTTCAACTGGAAGGGCCGGAGAGGCCACGCAATGTGGTCGCCGAGTTTCCGTCGTTAGAAGCTGCAGAGGCGTGCTATCATTCGGATGCCTATCAAGAAGCACTTAGCCACGCAAAAGGCGCGGCCGAGCGTGAACTCTGCGTCGTCGAACTTAGCACATCCTCGCTTTAATCTGCCACATAACCTGTTGTTGTCCAGATATCTCGGTACTCGTCCCGTGGGACGAGCTGTCAGATATCGGAAAACCCGATAGAACGGGCTACCCGATGTGCAGGCCTTGGTCCACTACCTCTCTGCTCTGAGCGTTCCAATTGAGAATCGGTGATTGAACGCGGTTTCATATCTGTGTCTTTGGAGACTGTGTGAAAACGCACCCTTTGATCGTCTGTGATGCAATAATCCGCTTTCTCGGTATGGAGGTTGTTCGTGTCTCATTTCATCTTAGGATTAGATCGGCAGCAGGCAATGGTGCTGCCTGAACGCTTGGACGCTAACGTTTATGAACATAGTTCCATTGATGTTTTTGCCGACATGCTGGATGTCGTTGTTCTTGGCCGTAATGTGGAACCCGCCGCCACGGGTTGGCCCAGTTCTCATCTGGGATTGATGCTGCGGATCTATTTCTTTGGATATCTCTATCAGGTCCAACCTTCACGATATTTGGAGCGGGAGTGCGAACGTAATCTGGAGTAGAGTCGGCTGCCGGGTCGGTTGACACCAGTCGTCAAGACGATTGCTGACGTCTGCAAAAATAGCAGTCCAGCAATTTGCAAGATGACCCAGCAGTTTGTTACGCTCTGCCGCACTATGGATCTGCTTGACGGTGACGTTGTTGCGATTGATGCCAGACGGCCCAAGCTCTACTTCAAAGACAAACAACCAATCGCGGTTTCGAGCAGGGCAATGGTGCCAGATGAAATCAAGGCTGGGTTTTTTCGACAGGGATGGCATAGCCAGCGTCTACCATGCTGGCACAACGGCACGATCCTATTGGTTGTAAATCGTATATCACCGTTTAATGATCTGAAAATAAGCGAAGAACGTTTTTTAAACGCGGCTGCTTTGGGTCACAAAGCAAAGTTACGACCACACACCGAGCCAAATATGTTTGACTCGGAGACAAGCGCGATTTTTGGATCGAAACTGGAACACGCAAAACTGCTGGCATGAGTTCTACAAATAGACCCCATGAAAAATGAGGGAAGTACACTGCCGAACGAGCACTTGGAACGGCACCAAAGCGTTATAGGTTAAAAGGGCCACCAACCATTACAGAGACCATGGATAAAAGAAAATTTATATCTTCTTATTCTACGGTGTCTGCTGATTGAACCTGTGCCTTTTTAAAGAATGTCGATCTCTAATGCGACAGATGTGTTGTTGCCAAGATCGGTATCGGTCCCTTCCGATATCGCCAGTGCAATCAAAAATCCGTCGCCGAGTGGGGCCAAATCCCCATAATTCAGGCGCAAATCGTCTATTTCAACCTCACCTGCCTTAAGGTCTTGGTGATTGATGACCCCTAAAAGGCTATCAGCCTGATCGTCAAGTGTGTTGTCCGAACTCCAATAAACAAACGTTTCCACCTCTTCGGCTTCAGTTGTACCGTCATTGTCGACCGTAGCAAAAACCTTGATGCGATCGCCTTCGTCGATAGTGTCTTGTGACACGGAAAGAGATATCATCCGAACATCTGCATCCTCGGGGTCGCCCACCAGTTCAAGCGCAACTGCCGCGGTGACATTGTTGTTTTCATCGCTTTCGCGGTGCTCGCCGGATGCATCTATTTTTGCAAAGAGATAGCCGTTACCAAGATGTTCGAGATCATCGTAGGAAACGACGAACCGTTCATTCAGATCGGTTTCTCCGGCTGAAAGCGTGCCATGCGCGTCGGTTTGCAGAATGGTGTCAAGATCAGCGTCAAAGGAATTATCCGTGCTCCAGTAAAGTGTGGTTTCCACCGAGCGGGCGTTGATGTCCCCGGAATTGATCGCGTCAAACTTGATCTTTAGAGACTGGCCATCTTCAAGACTGCTGTCGAGAACCCGCAATTCGCTAAGCCTCAGATCTGACTGGTAAGGTCCACC
>JAQXDR010000017.1 GCA_029251265.1 Pseudoprimorskyibacter sp.
GATCGTCACCGCACCCGTCAGCGTGCTCGCGCCATCCACCGTCACGCTGCCCGCGCTCTGGGCCACCGTGCCAGAGACATCCCCCGCAAGGGTCGTCGTGCCCGAAGAGATCAGATTGCCCGTGATATCGCCATCAATATCCGCGCCGCCCGCCGTCGTAAGATCGCCCGTGGTATCGCCTGCTAGGGCTACTGTTCCATCACCACCAATTACGACATCACTTGAAATATTGGCTTCGATCGTGGCGCTGTCAGCTGCGTTGGTAACGCTGATCGTGCCTGTCACTTCAAGATCATTGCCAATAATTGAATAACCATCCACGTCAAACGTGACATCATCCACCTCGATGCCGCCTGGCTCGTCGATAGTCACCGTCTCGCCCGTACCACCAAAAACAGCGTCATTGCCTTCGGTAAAAATTACCCCAGCATCCCAGTTTGCAGACGTGGTGTTCCAGGTATCGTCAGCATTTCCATCCTGCCAGGCCTGTTGTGCTTGTACGCTGGTGCCGCCGAGGACGATGCTCACACCTGTAGACAAGATGATCACCAGTTCCGTCGCCCGCCCTAATCGACAATGCTTGCGAATACTGCGCAAGCGGACCCCAACATAACGCTTTGACGTGAGGAAATTGACGAGGTCAGACATTTTAATCTCCAAAAAAAACCCGAGTATCCTTACACCAGCGTGAACATATTCAAAAAACACTACAAAAATCTGGTTCAGGCTGCAAATTCGCTGAACAGAACACAATAGAACTCTTTGCAAAAGGCCATGTGCCAAGAGACTTGCGGTAGGCATGCACCGCACAAATTCAAAGAGTTGCTTTCACTAGACTACAAGATGTCGTGAAAGGCCAAGGACTTGACCAATCTTGGTACTTATCTGATATAGCACCAGAAGTAGCCTAGGAGCTAGAGATATTATGAGCCTTCCCGGTGCCCGCATATCCGATTTTCATGCCTGTCCCATGACGACCGGACCTGTGCCACATGTGGGTGGGCCTGTGGCAATGGGGTGTCCCACGGTTCTGGTCTGCAATATGCCTGCTGCACGGGTCGGGGATATGGCGGTCTGTGTCGGCCCCCCGGACGCCATCGTCAAAGGATCAGCAACTGTCCTGGTGGGAAACATGCCAGTTGCGCGGATGTCAGACAGC
This sequence comes from Pseudoprimorskyibacter sp., assembly GCA_029251265.1. Classification (GTDB taxonomy): domain Bacteria; phylum Pseudomonadota; class Alphaproteobacteria; order Rhodobacterales; family Rhodobacteraceae; genus JAQXDR01. Next base: position 1,160 of record JAQXDR010000017.1, read on the forward strand.
ACTGCCCATGGTGGCACCATTGTCGCTGGCGCACCCACTGTCCTGATTGGCGGTTAACCTGTGGTGCGCAATAGAGCGGACCGGACATCAGAGATGCCGACACCTGCCCGACCATTACCAATCCGGACATGGCTGTGGATCTTGCGGCGGTCGTAGTCCCGAAAACATCCTCTCAAAGGCCCCCACCGAATACAGTACGTGCAGCGACACATCGTTGTGTCCATCCCAAAATACCTGTTGCAATGCGATCCAAAGCACGAAGATTCTGCATGAGTGATCAGGACAACCAACGCAAAATATTCAAAATCTCTTGTACCAAAAATGGTATTGCTCTTTTTACAACTCGGACGGGGTACAAAGTCATGATAAGAAAATTTCTTGTTCTTTTGCCACTTCTTCTGGTGCCGATTGTTGGATCGGCACAACAGGTTTCAAAAGATTACAAGGACTGGCGTCTGATATGCAGTGATCCCGCGAATGGCACAAAAACCTGCAGCCTGATACATCTGCTCACCCGGAGCGACACTGGCGTTTTTCTGGCCGAGGTGACGTTGCGACGTCTGGATATCGCAGATGGTCAACACACAGTCATGGCGTTGACTGTTCCCAGCAACGTGTTGTTGCGCACCCGGCCTGGCTACACATTCAGCGACACGCGCGCAACACAGCCGCTGGAGTGGTATAGCTGTACCCCCCAAGTCTGCACAGCAACCAAAGTTCTGAGCAGCCGCGAACTGAGGGCTCTCAGAAAGGGGCTCGACGTCATTTTTGGCTACCAGCCCCTTGGCCAGACAGAACCTGTGCTTTTCAAGGTATCCCTACGCGGTATCACTGCCGGATTAGAGGCATTGAACCGCGAAGCTGGCTGAGATCGGGCAGATCCCGACCTGTCCAAAGGCAAGCACAAGAGTCAGATTTTTCCCTCACCGCGCCATGTTTCCAAAAGCTCTTGGCTGACCTCGAAATGCATACTGTCCTCTCGCCGGAATCCCGCCCCCCAGATCCAGCCGGCAGATTGAAAATAATCGGCAAGAATAATCAGGCCCAACTGGGTGTTGCCATCAGAAAAATTATCAAGATTCCCTGCTATATTGACATCCACTGCCAATCCAAACGCATGAGATGAGGCGCGTTGGCTGGAGGCCCGGATTTGGCGCACACAAAGCGACCCAGAACTCCGGATTTGTTTATAAAGATCCGGCTCTGCCACACGCACCTGTTCAAAAACCGCCCGCAGGCTGTCTACTGCCGGAGCCAGCATGTTGACCCGGATCGGTCCTACGGATTGTAACCGAAGCATGGACTGCAACCGCGCGTTGGTCATGGGCTCGCATTCATCGCTTAGAACGTCGCGGGGCGCGCCCAGCATCTGCTTGAGGACATCTGGGGTGGCCACCGTCATGCCTTCGTTGAACTCGCGGCGTCGGGGGATCACCACCACCTCGGTATAGCGATCAGACAGATCACCGGTTGCAACTGGTCCTTCCTCGAGAGGAGCCGGTGCATCCTGTTCCAGCTGCCGGATTTGATTTTCAAGCTGGGTGATACGCTCAACCAGGTTTTCCATTTGAAAGCGCATCCGTTCAATTTCGATCCGGGCCGTGTTATCCATACCCGATCCGCTGCCACTACCTAGGGTCCATGACATTCTGGGGGCCAGCAAAAGCCCCACCAGCGTCAGGGCGATGACACCTATTGCAGCAATGATCCAAGGGACAGCGCGCATAAGACCCTCCGAAGCGCTTATAAAATTTCGACGACAATTGCCGAGACGTTGTCAGTGCCACCCGCCTCCAGTGCTGTCTCAATCAAAAGATCAGCCGCAATCTCTAGCCGGGCGGATGCCAGTATTTGTGTGATCTGCGCATGGGACACATGTTTTGTTAGCCCATCCGAACACAACAGGAACCGATCCCCCGGCCGGACATCACCACGGATCTTGTCCAGTTCCAGATGGTCTCCGACCCCGACAGCCCGTGTAATCACATTGGAATGTGGGTGGTTTTCGGCTTCTTCCCAAGTGAGTTTTCCATCAAGGACCAGTTCCCCGGTGATGGAGTGATCCACAGTCAGCATATCCAGACGCCCTGCTCGCAGACAGTAAAGACGACTGTCCCCGGCCCACAGGGCCGCGAAATGCTGCTGTGCCAGAATAAGTGTCACAACAGTGCTGCCGATAATCCCGCCATCTCGGGATGAAGCCTCTTGCGCAATCTGGGCATGTGCACTGTAAATGGCCTGACGCAACTGAGCCAAAAGCACCTGAGGCGGCTGATCCGCTGGCAAATGGGAAATGCACTCGACCACTTTTTGACTGGCAAAATCACCGCTGTCATGTCCCCCCATGCCATCGGCCACTGCCCAGATCTGAAGTTGAGGCAACGCCAGTATGCTGTCTTCGTTCAGTTTGCGGACTTTGCCCCGATCGGTTGCGGCGACATACCGGATTGTGGTCATGGCAGCATCCTTTCTGCGGCTGTAGCCCCCCAATAGGGTGCATCCAGATCAAATAACGCGGCGGCCAGCGCCTGCCGGGGCATTTCAGCACTTGCAAAGGCGCGGCGGTTGTCCTGCGTCAGACAGGACCAAATCCCCAATCCCGCCAAACCCTGTCCCACCTGACCCGCAGCGCTCAGGTGCAGAATGATTTCCGTCAGCGCACCAGGGGTCGTTGCGGCCTGAGCCATCATGGTACCACCCATGCTGTGGCGCACCGGACGCTCGGGCAGACTGAGCCAGGGCAGGCTGTCCAACCGGTCTGCCAGCCCGGACCGGTCGCAAGGATCGTCAAGTGTGCTAAGCGCAACGCCCTCCAGCGCATCAAAACAGGGCTCGGCCGCAGCATGCAAGCGCCACAAATCCCCAGGCCCGGCGTCCTGAATACCAGACTGCAAAGCCACACCCAACATCAGCGGGAATTGCCGCCCGATCCGGTCCACCGACGGCATCATCACACCCAACAGGGCCTGTGGGCACAAATGTCCTGCAGGCAGAGTAAACCGCCAGATCGGGGCCACACCAAAACAGGTATCCCACCTGTCACCCAAAACGGCCCTCGCCTCGGCCAGCGCTGTGGCCAGCCACAGATCCCACGCCGAAATCACCGCAGGTGAAAACCCGATCCTCAGGAAATCCCCCAAGGCTGAAACTTTCCCGAATGCGCCATACCTGAGGGTCATCTAAAAGCTCTGCGGGCAATTGAACTGGGACAAACTCCGCAAGGTAAACGGGTTGGGCGTGCTGGTCTGTAGTTCAAAAATGGCATTTCGCCCCCCAATGGTGAAAAATGCCCGGATCCGGTTTGGGGACTGGCCAGACCGAACCGCCGCTGCATCCAGCATTCGGAAAAGCGCCCAAGGCCCGGTTTGCAGCAGTTCATTTTCAGAATTGCGCTTTGGTCTTTCCAGGATGATCTGGCTGACGGCAACAGCCCCCGGCCATGTAACCGGCTTGGGTTGGGGCCGATCCCCTTGGCTGAACTCAATCCTTTGACCGTCAATGTCCCAGGTAATCGCCCGTGCCTTGCTGTCCAGCGCTTCGGGCGTCACCTGAAACGTCAGCTGCGGGGTTGTCCCCGTCGAGAAAAACGCATCCCTGATTGTGGCTGCATGCTGAAACTGGACCAGCACATTCTGGGAAATCCCAAGCGCCGTGCCCCGCCCTGGCTGAAACCTCCAGGGATTGCTGGTGGTGGTGACATGTTGCGCCAGATTTTCCTCAAAAAAGCTGTCGATCAACCCACCGGGTCCAAAGAGCCGCGTAAAGTCCTGCATCGAGGCTTCGGCCCGCGCACTGCGCTTGAAGGGATAAGCGTTTCCAGTCACACGAGAACACACAGACAGCACATCGCTTTGCCATTTCGCACTGATCGCCGCGCGGGTGCTTTGGTTGGTGATATCGCCTGCACTGATGGCAATCTGCGCCGCCCACCGGCTGAGCGGACCCTCGGTCCGGGTTGCCGCCGTCCGGAAATTCAACAGGGCCGGGCTGTCTGCAGCCACCGCCCCCTGACCGCTGATATTGATCTTGTTGAGATCATCAAAAACGTCACGCAGCAGCCCAATAAGATCATCCAGTTCTGAGGGCTGGTTGTCGACAGACCGTACAAGACTGTGCAACCAATCGAATTCCGTCTCAACATAAAGACCCGGCAAAGGAGGCTTGCCATCTGCGCCCAAAGGCCGTGTGCCTTGCACCTCTTCCAGAAAGATCCTGCCATTGGTCCCCAAACTGTAGAGGATCTCGCGCCCGGCGACACGGCGCGCTGCATTCAAAAGCCCACTTCCGGTTTGTTCTGCAGTCGATGTCTCTTGTGGTTGCGGCGGGGGCTGGGTCAGCCGCGTTTCGTGATGGACAGCCGTGAGTATATTGACAAGTGGCGATGTGGGGCTGGACAGGATCTGCGTCACCTCGGCGGCTTGCGCAAGGTTGCCAATAGGCACCAGATCTACGTCGCTCAGCAAAAGATTATAGGCCACAACGTAATCCGTAAAATACAGATCCAGCACATCCCGGCTTAACAGGATCAGGGCCTCTTTGTCGGGTTCGGCATCCTGAGGGGCCCCCAGAACCCAGCTTTCGGCGTTGATGACCTGCGCGACTTCAACAGCCTGGCTCAAAAACACATCATAAAATCCCTGACGGGTATAAATACCGGGGATGCCTGCTGCCATCTTGGTTCCCGAGGGCCGTGTCATCACCGACGTGATCTTGGGGCCCCCCACAGCTATCAGACGAAAGGGCGTCAGCGCCTTGGCGGCATCGCTTGTCAGAATACTGCGGTAGACACGTTCCGCCGGAACCTGTTCATTCAGGATGCCCTGAACCATCTGCACCAGATCGTCATTCAGCTCTATCGTGTCCAGATCCAACGGAGGTGCCAGCATCTGGCGGACATAATGCATCAGAGCCTCGACCGCCGGTTCGGCGGCCGTACCAGGGTAGCGGCTTTGCCAACTCTCCTCTAACCAGCCAAGAACAAAATCACGGTTCATCGGCCCCAGTTTTCCCAGCATCAGATAGGCCTTGAGCCCGTCATAAAGAACATCAGGGTTGTTGATATTGGCTGCCAGCTCTTCTTCCATATGCAGCAAGATCCGTGGCAGGAACGTTTTGTTGAGCGCCTCTTTGTACGTGACCGACGCATGCCCTCCGATAGAGCGTCCCTGATACAGGCCCCAGCCAAGACCATCCGGTGTCGGGGCGCTTTGATCCCGACCGGGGAATGTCTCGGCAATGATAAGAGACGGCAACACAAGCAGGGCATCACTATCCGCAATCGGGCTGTCAGGCAGACCTTCGGGCGCGCAGCCTGTTTCGACAGCCAGTGCCATAGCTTTTGCCATGCCGTCATCCGCTCCAGCCCCCGAGGATGATGCATTTTCCCCGACCCCGTTGACACAAAGAGCATAGGCCTGGGCCCGCATCTGCGTCTCTTCTGCAAGGGCCATATTGCCAAGATACGATCTGCCCCAGACAAAGCTTAGCCCCAGTGCGACCAGCACAGCCGCCGTAAAGGCCAATACCCGCGTCCAGCGGAACCGTCGTTCAAGATGGTCATCGGCACTGACCAGTCCGGCCTCGGGAAAGACCACGCTGCCAAAGAAATCAGACAGGAAATAGGATGTGCCCTTACCCTGTGCCGCGCCAATAACCTGACGTCCCAACCCGAAAGACCGTGCCATCCCTGACATCAGACGATCTGTTGGTGTCCCTTCCTGTGTGCCAGAGGTAAAATAAAACCCGCGCAGCAACTGGCTTTTTTCAAGACCGTTATCATGAAAGATCTCGGTCATGAACTCTTCGGCCACAGTCTTGAGCGATGCAAACTGCGCTGGAAAGGCGGAAAGCAGGGCACGTTTCTGCGGATCGCGTTCATCCTGCATACGCTGCAAAAGACGGCTGTTGAGCCGCTCCAGCAAAGCGTCAAACTCTGCGGTGAACTGATCACCAAACTGTACTGGGGCGCCCCGAACAGGCAGCGGCAAAGTGGCCCCCCATACCTGACCCAGATCACCACGTCTGAGGTCGTCAAAAAATTCAGTGAAACCTACGATCAGGTCTGCCTTGGTAAAAAGAACATAAACAGGCACACGCACAGACAATTTTGTGCGCAGCTCCAACAACTGACGCCGGATTGCTTGGGCATGGACATGACGTTGGGCACTATCCATCGTCGCCAGATCGCTCAGGCTGACAGCGACAATAGCCCCGTTAATCGGCTGACGGACACGCTGTCGTTTGAGCATGCCCAAAAATCCGTCCCAAGCCCCTTTGTCGAAATCGGGATCTTCGGTTTGGGTCGTATAGCGGCCTGCGGTGTCGATCAGCACGGCCTGATCTGTAAACCACCAGTCACAGTTGCGGGTGCCGCCTTGGCCATGAACGGCAGATTTGCCAATATCGGTCTCTAACGGGAACTTAAGCTTGGAATTGATGATTGCCGTGGTTTTGCCGGCGGCGGGCGGTCCGATAATGATGTACCAAGGCAGCTCATACAGCCGTTTACCATCACTTTTGGACCGTCTCAGGCTGCGCAGAGCCATGCGCATCTTGCTGCGCATCTCGCTAAGTTCGGCCTTAACATCCCCATCCCGGTCTGCTGTTGTCGGGTCGGGTGCGGCCGCGACCTCGTTGACGATCCGGCTTTCCCGCCGGTTGTCCATAACCACCATAATCAGGATCACGATCAAGGTTATCAGCCAAAAGACGGCCAGACCAATCAACCGGCCTATCAAGGTGCCAAACGGCTTGGCCTCTCCAATCGCAACAAGAGGACCAACAAACCAGATCCCCAAAGAGATAATGATCCCGACAATGACCAAAATGCCGATGGATGACGTCACCGCCCGCAAAAGCATACGCATCAGTTTTGTCCTCCTTGCTGGAGCCCGTCCCGCTGAAGGGTAATCTCAACTCTGCGATTTTTAGCCTTGGCTCCAGGGGTGTTGGCAGGATCAATCGGTTCGTTGTCGGACCGGCCTTCGGCGCGCAGACGCGTGCGATCCGTCATCAAACCTGCCAACCGGCCGCGGACCCGTTCCGCGCGGGCAAGAGACAGCGCCATATTATCGGGAAACTGCCGTGTGCTGATGGGATCGCTGTCGGAATGCCCGACAACCAGCACTGGCCCGGTTGTATGTTCATTCAGGGCCTGCGCAATGGCCTGAAGGGGGGCTTCGAACTCGGGCCGCAGGGTATCAGAGCCACGGTTAAACATATTGGCCCCCCTGAGACGGACCGTGATTGTATTCACATCCTGAAAGGTTTCCACCAAACCCTGATCTATAGCGGTTTGCATAAAGCCCGTTACCTGATCCAGTTGCTGGGTGTCGGCAGACAGATCCACCTGTGGCAGTGCAGGTGGCGCAGGGCGGTCCAGCTGCGCCACGGCCGATGGTGTCAAGACCGCAAGCCGCGCGGCAACCTCTTGGCTGGAAAGGTTCAGCAGATAACTGAACGTGAGAAAAACACAAAGCAACACACCGCAGGCAATCCCGACGGCGACCCAAACAGGTTTCCAAAGCGCCACCGGCTTATGAGGCTTGATCACCCCGTGCGGACGAGGAGACAGCTCTGCCAGAGGGGCGGGGCGCTGACTGGCAATCGTACGATGTAGCGCCAGACGGATATCGTCATGACGATCGCGCCCGCCCTCTTCAACCCGCAACCGACCCTGAAACCCCAAACTAAGACAGACATACATGAACTCGAGCAATTCAATGTTTTCACCAGCCTGCTGCTGTAGGCGCGCAATCAGATCATAAAGCCGGTCACCGCCTACGGCCTCGCGGTGAAACGTGGCGACCATGCTTTGCTGGGCCCATCCCGATTCCACTGCCCAAGGCGTGTTCTGCACAAGATCATCGATCGTGGCGCACAGCGCATATCGTGCAATCTGGATATCCTTGGGCGGCACGCTTTGTTGCAAAGCGCGATCCTGAAAAGCGCGGATTGCCGCCACAACTGATCCGCGCAGTTCGGCCGGATTGGCATGCTGCGCCCGGTTCCTGATGCGTCCAATCAGCGCAAAAAGACTGGCAGCGGCAGCATTCAACGTATTGGGCCCGGTCATGGCATCACTGAGATCGGCCGTATTTGCCGCCTGCTCCGGAGGATGTCCGGGGGTCTGAATCTGGGGTGCCCCATGCGTCACAGGCGGCTGTTGCAAGCCCGGCTGTGGGGGCTGTTGCACGGCAGGCTGCGCAGCACCCGTCTGCTGCATTGGACGTCGCCCCCCAGGGTTGGGCAGGATCACCGTGCGTTCGGTATCATGGGGCTCTGCAAAGGGATCTTCATCCGTCATAGCCTGGTCCTTTCTCCTGTCCGCAGGTCTCATTCGAGCGCATATCAGGGGGTATACGGGTCACGTCATTGCCGCCGAATGGCCCAAAGTTCCATTTCGAGACCCGGGTATTCCCCGGAAACATGCACCGCAATGCCACCGCTTTTCTGCATGCTCTTCCAAAACGTGCTGGCACTGTCCAACTTGAAATACACCTTGTCAGAGGAATAGGGGATCTGCCGCGGTACAGTCGGTTGCGGTGTCAGATCAATCCCCACCAAGGCTGAATTGACAAGGGTCCGGATTTCTTCGACCGGACCAATCTTGGCATGACCTGCGAAATGTCGCCGGATATATTCTTCGGGTTTGTCAGCCCCCACGGACAGCACGAAATCAGACGACCCCAAAAGCTTGCGATCCGCGATCAACCCCACTGAGATCCCGAATTTCTTGGGCACCAGCGCTATCGAAGTCGCTGCTGTTTCCAGCACGGCCGAGAAGTAAGTGCGTAACTCCCGGATCACAGGGGCAAAACAGCCCGCAAGGTTATGATGTTGATATGATCGCATCACCGGAGATGTCCGGTTGGAGGCCATGAAGCTCGACAATTCCCCCATCAACATAAGCAATTCGGAAAACATCCGTTCGGGATGAACATTTTCGATCTGGCTCAGATGACGGATCAGGGGCAAATAGCGGTTGAGAACCTGTAACAACAGGAAATCTTGCGTCTCTGCCGTGCCCCGCAGACTGCCCGATTGGGTCAATCGCCCGGTCAGTGCCGTAATGCGGTGGTTCAGCAAACCCTCGAGTTCGGTCAAGAAATCACTGAGAACCGACGCGGCACGGACATCCAGGACCGCAGGAATAAAGCTGCCATCCAATATGATTTCCTGATCTGGACGCACCTCGATAATCCGGGCGATGGGGATCTTGACCCGGCCTTCTGTATCATCGACCTCTAGCGCGAATTGCAGGCGCAGCTTGCCAACACCAAGGCGCACCTCACCACCAGAGCCGATGGTATCACGGACCACCTGTTCATCGGGACGAAAGCGGGTGGCTGACAGTTCGGCACCCGATAGATCCACCTCGGCGGCACCTTGCTGGCGTTTGGGCACGCTTAGGTAAACCACGCAATCCTTGATGGTCGACGGCACATCCATTGCGGGGGGATGGGTTTCAGCATCCGGCACACGAAAGAGGGTCCCGTCAGGCGTCAGTCCGGCACAGGATTTGATCGCGAACTGCCCGGTCTTCAGCGCCTCGCGATCAATCTCAAGCGCACTGACACCCCAGGTATAAGGCAACATTCGCGCCGCCAGTCCCGCCACCAACGCCTCAACATAACGGTCATGCTGTTGGAAATGCTGCGGTTGAAGAAAAAGCCCTTCGGACCAAAGTACCTTGCTGTCCCATGACATCTGTTGGCTAGCCCCCCTGGTGGCGATCTGACTTCAATAATTTTAGCTGTGCCTGGTAGGCCCGGGCAAATTCGCTGGCGAACAATTCATTGAAATTCTGCTCGGCCTGTTCGGCTATATCGGCATAGAGCTGCTCATAAGCTTCCCAGTAGCGCGCCTTGCGGCCCTTGAGCATGCTGCCAAATGCGCCCGTAGCCGCAATCCTGCCTTCGAGCTGTTGTGGGGCCAACTGCGTCAGCACACCCTTAAGCGCTGCCTCCATACCCTTGACCATCGCCATTTCATGCGCCTGAACATCCTCGATCCCCTCACGGGCGGCCTCTGCCGGGTTTTGAAACCCGCGCTTTGGCTTGATCAGGCTTTCCAGCGCCATCTCTGGTGTAATCGCAAACTTCAACGGATTGTTGCCCTTGGACGCAATCATCGTGGTTTCAATGCGGAATTCGCTTTTGACGCTGCTGCGTGCCAAAAGGGCATCGCGGACCCCTTCCACCAAAACCCGAAAGACCTGACCGATCTCCTGCATGGTCTGTGGAACCTCGTGAGGGTCGATAGACATTTCGTCCATGCCTGCCCCCTTCAGAAAGGCGCGCATGGCGGCCATATCCGCCTGTGATCCGCCAGTTGCAGTGCCTGCACGGGCCACTTTCATTGCAATAGGATCAGGCAGCGGCTGACGGGCCGTGGTCGTGGTGTCGGGTTGGAGCGTGGGCTGTGGCGGCGATACAGCGGGTGCTACATAAGGCTGCTGCATGGATTTGGGAGCCTGAAACGGATCTTGTTGTGCAGGCGTATCCGGCGTGTCAGGCGGGCTTATAAGATCGTCCCAATCATCGGGGATCATATTGTCCTGCTGAACCCGGGGCGGATCAAAGGCGTCTTCGGCAAAGGGGTTATCCTGACGCATGGTGACAACATCCGCCGTTTTGGCGTCACCAAACAGATCGTCCAGATCCAGATCATCTGGCAAAAGCTCACCCGCGCGGGCGCCCATATCCGCAGTTGAGGCGCGCGAGACACTTTCAAAACTGTCTCGGGACGGAGCTGAATTCAGCAGGGCGCTCAAGTGATCTTCTTCGCCCAACGGGTCATGCAACTGGTCCGGAGCCCGCGCGATGGACCCCGTCTGGACATCCGCCAGAGGATCAGCCAGGCGATCCATTTGAGGCGGCAGTGCCAATCCGTCTATCTGCCCAGTCCCGACAGCAGCTGTAATGCTCACAGACAGCTCGTAGCTGCCCACAATCAGGATATCCCCATCCTTGAGAGGCGTCGGCGTTGGTCCCAAACGGGCAGCCTCATAATTCAGAAAGGTGCCATTGCTGGAATAATCCACCACGGTGACGTCACCACCCATATTTTGCAAAACACAATGGCGCTTGGAGACCATCTTGCTGGGATCGGCCAACATCAGATCATTGTCAGCACTACGACCGATGGTCATGCTGGCACCCACCATCCGCACCGGACGCCCATCACCCGGTATGGTGCCAGAGGATTGAAAACTTAACGTCACCTGCATGCTGCGTGCCCCCTGTCCCTGCCGGGCGCTGACCTTTGATACCTTGAATAGTCATCTGTATCACATCTGTGTTGCCACAGGCCCAGACCCGAGACACAGAAAGCCAAACCGTGATGGGGATCAGGTCGCATCTTGTTGCTCCCGATCGCTCTGCATTTGGCCAGAACCGCCGCGCGCAATATCCAATGCCCGATCAATAAGCAGATCAGCCACCTTGGCAACAGGCAAGGCATGTGCTTCCAGCGCCATCAAATTCATCCCGAACGCAGCCATTTCCGACCCGCCCGGTGGTGCAGGATAGGACGCCTTGTCCCCAGGCCCGAGCGTTCCGTCTGCAAAAAGTGCAGAGGTGGCACAGAGCACCAGATCGTCTTCCGGTGGCGCGGTATCTATGGCCTGTTGAACGGCCATGCGTGTTGTGTCCCCAGGACGACGCACCCAGTCTTCGGCTGTCTTGAGCGTACGCGGACACTCAAGCGCCTGATGGCGCACCAAATCCCGGCCGGCCAGACAGCTCCACCAGGTGCGTTCCCGTCCCGGCATGGCGACGGCCATAAGTCTGAGAATATCGATAAATGCCCCCATTTCGTCCAGTGTCACCAACATCGCGGAGACCGGCGCATTGGCAGGCAGCGTCATACTGGCATTCAACCGCGTATTGGCATTTGCCAACAGGCGCAGCGCAGGCTCGTCGGGGATCTTTTTAAGATTGCTAAAGCGCTCGGACATCTTGGGCCTCAATTGATCATCGTCACGCCGCCTTTGAGGATGAGTAACCCATCCCCTTTGACCTGTGACATAGGGGCCTTGGCCTCCAGCTTGGCGGTGCCTTCGATTTTGACCATGATACCTTTGATTGTCACGCCGCTCTGGTCAATCTTGATCGAGTTCGCACCCACTTTGAGCTCGATCTCTTGCATCGCTTCTTGTGAAATCTTGCCCATGGCTGTTTTCAGCGAATAATCTCCCTGTTTCAGCTGACGGGTTTCATTGCCCATATTCACCACTGTCGACAGATTGCCCTGTTTGACAGTAACGCTGACGTCCTTGTCGACTTCTTGGGTGCGCTTGCCTTTGATCTTTTCGACCTGATCCATCTTGATCGTCTGGAACTGGCTGCCGGTCTCGACCTCAAGGATGTGATCACCGGTCTTGACTGTCTCGGTCATGTGACGATGCACTGTGGTCGTCATATCCCCCTTGTCCTTCTTTTCCAGACCCACGGTGATGGTGGCATCATTCTTGATGATTTGCTCAAAATCCTTCTCGGCCTGCAAACGAACAAGCTCGGCATCTTTCTTGTCTTCGAACATCAGTTCGTTAAACCCGCCACCACCTTTATAACTATTGGTCTTGATACCTGACTGGGATTTGTTGGCATCCAAAGCATAAGGCGGCATGGTATCGGCGTTGTATAGCATCCCGACAACCAGCGGGCGGTCGGGATTACCGTCTTCGAATTGAACGACAACCTCCTGACCGACACGGGGAATATGTATCATCCCCCAGTTCTTGCCTGACCAAGGGGTCATGTGGCGCACCCAACAGGTCGCATTCTGATCAGATTTGCCAAGCCGGTCCCAATGGAATTGAATACGGATACGACCGTATTTATCGGTGTGAATTTCTTCACCCTTCGGGCCCACGACGATGGCTGTCTGCACGCCGGGAATAAGGGGGCGCGGCGGCGCGGCATGTGTCCGGTATGGGGTGTCTTTGGGAATGGCGCGGAACTGGACATCGACGTGATCGCCTTCGGGCGCTCCGGCTTCGCGGGTGATGCGGCGGCCCTCGGCCAGACGGCTGCCCGACGTTGGGTCAAATTTTCGGGCCACAATCGCGGTATGCTCCAACGACGTGATCACGAACGCCTCTCCTTTTTTGGTGCGACCATGCCGGTCAATCGACATAGTACCCCCACAGGTCAGCGTGGCCACATTTCCAGCCCCGACGTAGGTCTTGTTTTGCAAGGCCTCGCTTTCAGCCCGGATGCGGGCATAGCGGTCCCCTTCTGCGGTATCTGCATAGCCCCCGGGATAGTCATAAATTTCACGATCATTAAACTTGTGTTGGCCCTTTGGCAGGGCCTTGATGGAGGCCAGATCCGCCTTGGGTTTCTCAAAATCGAAATCCTGAAGCATAACTCTGCCTGACGGGGTGAAATCCAGCTCTTGCCAGGAATAAACATGGTCGGACTGGATGGTGGTGGACAGATCCTTGTAATCCAGCGGCAGCTTGGCAGGGACCGGAGAATGCGCCGAAGGGCTGTCGGCCAGCACCAGCGTGGTCTTTGTCCCCTTGTGTTCAAAGAAATAATAAATGCCTTCTTCGTGCATCAGGCGGCTGACAAAATCGAGGTCCGTCTCACGGTATTGAACGCAGATCGTACGGGTTGGAAAGCTGTCTGTCGTGCTGTCCGTGATCATGCCGGAAAAGCCGTATTCGCTGATGACCTCCTTGATAATCTCAAGCGCCGTTTTGTCCTGAAAAATGCGGATTTCCTGCGTTCGGCTCAGAAACCAAAGCCAGGGCCGGACCTCGATCGTGTAAAGTGCATTGCCGTCATGCGTGCCCAAAGCTTCGGCAGCGACCACATGCCCGGTGAATTCTTTGTCCTCGCCTTCAGACCGATGAATGCGAATACCAACAGACGCCCCCAAAATACTGCCCAGATCAACGGTGGGATCGGGATGCAGAAAATCTATCAGCAACTCGCTAATCGTGGAAAATGCCTCCGTCATGCGCAGGGCCACCGGCAGGGCGTCAGGGCCCAGAGTGCTGTCCATTGTCATGGATTGGCTGACCATATTCCATTCCTTTTCAGTTCTAGTCCAAATGTCTGCGCACCTTGGGACAGGGTGCGCAGGGATCAGACACAGTTATGCGAAGTTATAGACAAAGTCCTTGTTTTCGACATCCACTGCAACGCTGGTAATCTCCTCATTGGCCATCAGACGCCCCAGAAAGGTGCGGCTGATCGCAGGAAGCATGGTGTTGGTGATGATTGCATCAATCATCCGGCCACCAGATTCCAGTTCCTGACACCGATCGACGATCGTATCGATCACCGCATCAGAGTAGGTAAAGGCAACACCATGGGAATCCTGCACCCGTTTTTGTACCCGACCAAGCTGCAGCTTGGTGATCTCTGCGATCATGGTGGGGCTCAGCGGGTAATAGGGGATCGTGACGATCCGCCCTAGCAGAGCTGCGGGAAAAACCTTGAGCAGCGGATCACGCAGGGCCTTGGAGATCCCTTCGGCCTCGGGCAACAGGTCAGGATCGGCACACATGTCCATGATCAGTTCAGACCCCACATTCGAGGTCAACAGGATCAGGGTGTTTTTGAAATCAATCACCCGGCCCTCTCCATCTTCCATGGTGCCCTTGTCAAAGACTTGGAAAAACACCTCGTGGACGTCGGGATGGGCCTTTTCGACCTCGTCCAGCAGAACCACCGAATAGGGTTTGCGCCGTACCGCTTCGGTCAGCACCCCCCCTTCGCCATAGCCGACATATCCCGGAGGCGCCCCCTTGAGCGAGGACACGGTATGGGCCTCTTGGTATTCGCTCATGTTGATGGTGATAACATTCTGTTCGCCGCCATAAAGCACTTCGGCCAGGGCAAGCGCGGTTTCGGTCTTACCAACACCCGAGGTTCCGGCAAGCATAAAGACACCAATCGGCTTGTTGGGATTATCGAGCCCTGCGCGACTGGTCTGGATGCGTTTGGCGATCATCTGCATGGCGTGATCTTGACCGATGACCCGACGTGCGAGGTGGTGATCGAGATCCAGCACTGTCTGCATCTCGTTGCGCAGCATCCGCCCCACAGGAATGCCTGTCCAGTCTCCGATCACACTGGCCACGGCCTGACCATCCACAATTGGCAGGATCAGAGGCGTCTCGTCCTGCAAATCCGCCAGCTCTGCATTCAGCTTGCGCAAATCGTCCAGTGCGGTGGCGCGGTCCTCATCAGACAGGGTCTGGGGGGTCTCTTGAGACGCCGCTTCTGCGTCCTGTTCTTGTGCAGCCTCGTCGGTATCCGGATCCGCACCGCCAATGCGCAGCGACGCGCGCAGATCAAGGATCCGGGTGACCACAGATTTTTCAGCCTCCCATCTGGCGTCCAGACCCTTGAGACGGTCTTCTTCCAAGGCCAGATCCGCTTCGACCTCGGACTGGCGTTCCTCTACATCGACGCCTGCACTGGCGTCCCGGGCGATAATCTCAAGCTCTGTCTTAAAGGCGCTTATACGCTTGCGACTGTCGTCAACCTCTGGTGGGACCGCGTGCTGGCTGACAGCCACCCGGGCGCATGCCGTGTCCAGCACACTCACCGATTTATCCGGCAATTGCCGCGCGGGAATATAGCGGGCAGACAAGCGCACCGCCGCATCCAGCGCCTCATCAAGGACTTGCACCTTATGGTGCTTTTCCAGCATGCCTGCGATGCCGCGCATCATCATGACCGCTTTGTCGACCCCGGGCTCATCCACCTGTATCACCTGGAAACGGCGGGTCAGTGCGGGATCCTTTTCAATATGCTTTTTGTATTCCGCCCATGTGGTTGCACCGATGGTGCGAAGGGTCCCCCGCGCAAGGGCAGGTTTGAGCAGGTTTGCCGCATCGCCCGTGCCAGCCGTGCCCCCTGCCCCTATAAGCGTATGGGTTTCGTCCACAAACATGATAATGGGCTTTGGGCTGGCTTGCACCTCGTCGATGACCTGACGCAGGCGATTTTCAAATTCGCCTTTCATCGAAGCCCCGGCGGTCAAAAGCCCTACATCAAGCGACAGCAATCGCGCATCCTTGAGCGCAGGTGGGACATCTCCGCGGGCAATGCGCAAAGCAAAGCCTTCGACCACGGCTGTTTTGCCCACACCTGCCTCACCCGTCAGGATCGGGTTGTTCTGACGCCGCCGCATCAGAATATCGACAATCTGACGAATTTCCGCATCACGGCCAACGATTTCATCAATCGCACCTGTGCGGGCTTGTTCAGTCATATCCGTACAAAACTTGGCCAGCGCCTCTTGCTTGCCCAATTGAGCAGAGGGCATAGCGCCACTTTCGGCTCCGGGGTCTATGCCTGTAGACGACCCATCCTGAGCCCGCAGACTGTCTTCAGGCGAACCATGCACGATGTCGGCAAAATTCTCTGACAGATCATCAGCCTTGATCTTGGTAAATTCACGGCTGATCCCAAAAAGGATATTGCGCAGCGCAATGGTACGCAGCATGCCCATCATAAGATGGCCGGTCCGCACACTGCCTGCTTCAAACTGCAAAGATCCGTACAGCCACGCCCATTGTACCGCATCCTCGATGTGCTCGGACAGATCGCTGATCGACGACGCCCCGCGGGGCAGACGATCCAGTGCTGCGGTCATATCACGGGCAACATTTGCAGGCTCAAGATTATAATGAGACATGATCCGATGCATGTCACTGTCGGGCTGCTGGACGATCTGGAACAGCCAGTGCACCAGTTCCACATACGGGTTTTGGCGCAGCTTACAAAAAACAGTAGCTTCATCAATGGCTTTGTAGCCCAGACTGTTGAGTTTGCCAAACAAGGCAGCACGGCTGATTTCGGACATCTATGTCTCCTTCATATCCCTGTCGCAGCCCTTGGGGGCCGTCTGAAATGTGTCTCATCCGGCAAGGCCACGATCAGATCCGCAGCATCACCCTTGTTTTTACGAGTGCCCAGCCAACTGGTCTGACCAAGCCGGGTCCCCCCTTTAAGATCCGAACTGGGAACATCAGACGCCCGCAGGATCAGGTTGACGTCAAACTCTAGCGTGAGCCCGGCAAAATTACGCACGATAGCTGCCAAACGCTGCAACGCATCCCCTCCCGGCAGCATCCTGTCATAGGCCTCGCGGTCCAATGGACCGATGCGGATACGCACCTTGCTGGACCGCGACCAGACCCGGTTGCCAATCACCGTGTCCCGTCCCAGGGCGCCTGTGCCCAAACGCCAACCCTGATCGGGCTCTAGCTCCAGCCAGCTGCCAACAAATTCGATAATCTCAACAGGAGCCTTGAAAAACGCCGACAGGATCTGGGCCAGAGCCTCGGCGGTCTTTGGCCCCTGGGACAAGAGGCCGGCAAAATACCGTTTCGCCAGGTCCGGCATGGCATCGCGGTTTTGCAGGCCGGATCCGGCAAAGCCGGCCACTGCGGCTACTTTTTCCTCAAACAGCCCGCCACGCCCCTGATCCAGCCCTACGGTGGGATTGGCATCAGCCCAGGCGCGATACAATAAGGACATGAACCTGTGCGTGAACATGTCTGTAAACCGCATCAGTGTCGGATCTTTGTGATTGCGCGCCCGGTCGCGGACATACTCTGTCAAATGGAGCGGCATTGGACCATGCGGGCCCCAAAAGCCGAAAAACACATTCCGGAGCTGGGCCGGATCGTGATCCGTGGCCGGAGAAAAATCTGTAATTGTGCTGCGCTGATAGCTCAGCTCGGGATCCTGCCCAAGCCGCACAACATCATCCTTGGGCAGGCGTGTCCGTCCCAGAGGCCGCCCGTTTTGCAATTCTGCTTCCAGCACCCGCAGGGCCAGAAAAATATGATAACGCTTCGGATGGCTGGCGAACTGGTCGTAATGCGTCGTCAGATCAGCCGGGCGCTCCCTTTTCTCGGGGGCCATCGCGCGACTTCTCCTCTGGTTTCCGTGCTCAGAACCGTTTCTACAAAACTGTTCATCGTCACATATTTGGTAAAAAATTGATCCAACACCGCCCCTAACAGATAGGCGCTTGCACCTTTGAAATAACTTTCATCACACGTGATTTCGACTTCGAGGCCCCGCACTGCCGTCGACAGGGTCTCGTCCGCAAGACGCCGCACGATCGGACGGCCGGCAACGCGGATCAGACCTTCAAGCTGGCGCTCGATCACCCGGTCATCTGCCGGGGCATGCGCCCCCAGCATTTCACGAAGCGCATCAGCGGCATGGCCGCCTTCGGTGTCCACCAAAGACAGGTAGTTCAAGCTCAGTTGCGATATCAACCGCCAGGCGCGTTCGCCTTCAACCATACTGGGACGTGGACGTGTCGGGGCCACAAGGGTGGTGATATGCGACACTGGCCCCCCGTCGCTCAGTTTGAAAACATCCGAACTGCCCGTGGCCAGCAGCAGCGGCAGATCGCGGTTGGTCACCAAAACCCGCAGCGCCAGCTGCTTGAGATTAACGTCATAGGGAGCGTTCTGGGCGTCTACCAGATCCAGATACAGTTCGCTGCCCAGATAGCTGGACCGCTCTCCCCGCAGCTCCTCTTTCTGGCTGCGATGGCGCATTCGGCGACGTTTGGTGTAATATGCAGAGCCAACACCGCGCAGGGGTGTGAATTCCCCCGCCGCATAAAATGGCAGGAACAGCACATCAGGGCCATCCTTGCTTTGAATGCCGGTGACCGATGTAATCGCATAGACCTCATGATCCATCGGAGCGGTCTTATCGACAACCACATGATGTTCGGCATCTTGTACATTCAGATCGACACGATCACACCGTCGTTCAAACAGGTTGATCGCCGGCGTGCAATGCAAGGCAAAATTTTCAGGTTGAAGCGTGCTGGTGAATTCAGGCCGACCTTCACGCAGCAGGATGATCAGATCAACGCTGTCCCCCTGCGCCGATGATATTGCAGGCCCCAGACCGTCCAGATCGATAAACCGGAAACGTTCCGGCAACGCAAAATATTCCTGCAAAAGCCGGTAGCCGTCAAAGCTTTGTTGGGGGGTCGGCAGCAGCGCCTCGGCCCTGTCAAAGCCACGTACCCGGCTGCGTCCCTGAGGCAGTGGCTCTACCCAGTCATCCCGCCGGTCAACAGACCGTCCCACGATGCCCAGAACCTCATTGCTGAGCACCTCGTGTAAATCCCATTCCACCCCACCCTTACCCGGCAGAAACAGCGACAACCGATCCAGCGACAGTTCAGACAAAGGGGCCCCGCCAAAACGTTGCAGGCGCAGGCGCAGACCGGCGCGTGCCTCTTTGCTCTCCATCTTTTGAATGTCTTCCAGCGCCTGTGTTGCCTGTGTTGCCACCAGGGCGGCACGTCCGTCCAGATATTCAACCTCGGTGATTTCAACAGGCCACAGCGTGACATCATGGGCAGTGCGGTATTCACACCGCGTCCGCGAACGCTCTGCGGGAAAAGCCGTCAGCCGTGTGTTACGTTCAAACAGATGCCCCTGAGCCAAAGCCGCATTGCCCATATCGGGGTTCAATTGCGCCACCATCATTGACGGCAACGGGGCCAGCGCCTGTGGATAGACGATTTCAAACAAATGATTGGTGAAGGTCGCATATTGCAGCTCTTGTTCCAGCTGCACCCGCGCGGCAAGAAACGCACTGCCTTCGAGCAGACGTTCAACATATGGATCCAGCACATCGGTCGCCTCGATACCAAGCCGCGCTGCAATTTTAGGGTGCATATCTGCAAATTCTGCCCCCATCTCGCGCAGATAGGCCAGTTCAGATTCATAGTGCCGAAGAAGGCGGGTATCCATATCGCTTTAGCCTGTCGAAGTCAGTTCCAGCGCCCCGGTGATCAGATCGACCTCGGAGCGAAGATATAAATTTTGTGGAATGGGCTTGGCCCACATGTCCGCACGGATATCAAAGGAAATTATGGTTTCACGGGCGTTCTCTTCGCTGCGTAGAACCACCCGAAGGTTCTGTTTCGAAATTCGGGGCTCAAAATGGATGATGGCACGTTCGATCGCCTCTTTGATCAACACCGCCCGGTCTTCGGATGCAAACGATCCTTCAACCACATCCACCCCGTAATTCAGCACCGATCTGGCCGCCCATGGGTAACGCTCCGCATCCAGGGCATTCCCCATATTCGATGTGTTCAAAAGCCAGCTAAGATCACGTTGCAGGATTTCCTTGAGCCGCCGGGTGTCGATGGCGCGTTCATCACGAACCTCTTTGCCAGAGCCGGGGTCATCATCGGTCAACCGATCCAGAAGCGACGGCTGCAACCTGTCCTGAAGACGCCGGTCCGCCAAGCCCCTAGACCCCGGTTTGTGTAGCTGGAGCAAACTCGAGAGACTTGAGCTCCAGCAGGGACACCTCGCCCTGATCCGTCGTCAAAAGCCGTTGCCCCAAACCACAATACGCCCCGCTGCTATCTTCGGACCAAGAGGTCAGCCGGGACAGTTTTTCCGCATCAGATCCCTGTGTGGTGCCCGCATAGCGCGTGGGGATCAGAGCCACAAATTCCCCATCATTGCGCAGGGTGATCGTACAGGCTGCCCAAACCACATCCCGCAGAACCGACGGCGGGTCCATCTCAAGCCGCTGAATTGCGCTAAAAGGAAGCCAGTAGTATTTTCCGTTGATCACGGCTTCTAGCACGGGCCCCAAACGCATATCTGCATCAGCCACCCAGTCAAAGGCAGTGCCGTCCTGCGTGCCTGCACTGGCTTCGGCCTGATCAAAAGCCAGCTCGCGCAAGCGCGCCGCCTCCTCGAATTGCGCCCGCGCCTGACATCCGAGAGCTTCAATCAAATAGGCGATCCATTGCGGGGGTTCGCCAAAAATCAACGGGGCCTTTTCACCCGCAAAGACCTTTTCACGGTATACCTCGCAAATAATCGCCTCTCGGTAGGTCTGCGCCATCGAGAGCGCATCGGGATCCAGCTCGGCGCTGACCTTCAGCTGTAGCGTGGCGCGTTTCCAGTCACCCAAAACACAGAGCAGCTGGAACAGGAATATGCGCAGTTTGGCGTCCGACGGGTTGGCGCGCACTGCGGCTTGCAAGGCGTCAAGCGTCAAGCCCAGTTCACCAAGCTTGAGATGCATTTCTGCGGTGCTGGCTTGCGTTGTCACGAACGGCCCCTTGCTTGCTCGGATACCAGGCAGGGCACCAGAGGAGAAAAATCAAAAACACAAGCTGCGGCAGTGACTGCCGCAGCCTCGCCAAAGGGTTTACTTCGGTGCGTTTTCCGCAATGTTCCAGGCGAATTCCTTTTTATCGCCTGCAGAACCGTCCTTCTTTTGCATGGTGTATTTGACTTCAACTTCGCGGAAGTTGAGCGTCACATTTTCCGTCAGCCGGTCTTCGCCACCCGAACCACCTGTCGAGACCGACGTCACCAATACGTCAGTCATGGTGATGACAATGTAGTCCACAGGCTTTTTGCCTGCTTTGCGCACAGTCAGCACGGCTTTGTCAAAATGATCTCCGTTTGCACAATACAGCGCAAGCGGGGTCGACGCCAGATCGACCCATTTGGTGATGGAAAGATCTTGAAAGTTGGCTTTGCCCGCTCCGCCACCACCACCATGATGGAAAGAACCAGACTGGCTCAGACCCCAAGACCATGCCAGAATGTCGATCTCATCCTTATGCTCTTTGTCCTGTGCTTCACCTTTGATCTCTTTGTCATTGATGCTGAGAAACATATCAACAGCCATGGTATTCTCCTTTAATGGTCTATTTCGACATAATTAAAAAGTGTTGGCATGGGCGGGGACGGCCACCGCCCAATGTGATTTTAGGCTTTTTCCGAAGGTAACTTGGACACCAGACGCAAAGACACAGACAGTCCTTCAAGCTGATAATGAGGGCGCAAAAAGAACTGCGACTTATAATAGCCGGGGTTTTCTTCGTCTTCCTGAACGGTGACCTCGGCCGCGGCCAAGGGCTTGCGCGCCTTTGTTTCCTCTGACGATACTGCCGCTGACAGATCGACATACTGCTGGATCCAGTCGCTCAGCCAGCTTTCCATATCGTCACGGCTTTTGAACGACCCTACTTTGTCCCGCACCATACATTTGAGGTAATGCGCAAACCGGCTGGTCGCAAAGATATAGGGCAACCGCGATCCCAGCTTGGCATTGGCCGTCGCATCCGGATCATCATAAACGGCAGGCTTATGCAGGGTTTGCCCCCCGATAAAGGCCGCCATATTGGTGTTTTTGCGATGCACCAGCGCCATCATGCCCAAACTGTCGAGCTCTTTTTCCCGACGGTCACCAATGGCGATTTCTGTTGGACATTTCATGTCCACACCCCCATCGTCTGTGGGGAAGGTATGCACCGGCAGATCTTCGATCAGGCCACCTGATTCAATCCCGCGGATACGCGAACACCAGCCAAACGCTTTAAACGACCGATTGATATTGGCCGCCATCCCATAGGCCGCATTGATCCAGGCAAAGTTGGTCGATTCCGCGTTTCCTGTATCTTCTTCAAAGTTGAATTCTTCAACGGGGTTGGTCTTGGCCCCATAGGGCGGCCGTCCCAGAAACCGCGGCATACCCATCGCCACATATTTGCTGTCTTCGCTTTCGCGCAATGCGTTCCAAGCAGCGTATTCAGGTGTGCTTGTGATCTTGGTCAAATCCCGGGGATTGGCCAATTCGCCCCAGCTTTCAAACTGCAAAAGTCCAGGATCGGTGCCAGTCACAAACGGGGCATGTGCAGAGGCCGCAATCTTGGCCATCTCACCAAGCAGTTCCACATCAGGGCCTGTTTGATCGAAATAATAATCGCCCACCAGACAGCCATAGGGTTCCCCCCCGTACTGGCCATATTCTTCCTCGTAGAGTTTTTTGAAAATCGGCGATTGATCCCAGGCAGCGCCCTTAAACTTCTTGAGCGTTTTATGCAGGTCTTTTTTGGAGACGTTCAGAACCCGGATCTTCAACATCTCGTCAGTTTCAGAATTGTTGATCAGGTAATGAAGCCCGCGCCACGCCCCTTCCAGCTTTTGGAATTCCTCGTTGTGCAGGATCTCGCTGATCTGGGCGCTCAGTTTCCTGTCAATCTCTGCGATCATGTTCTCGACCGACTGTAGCGCATCATCAGATATCAGGGACGCCTGTTCCAGCGCTTGCGCCGCCAGTGTTTTGACCGAGCTTTCAATCGCCGACTGCGCCTCGTCCGTGCGCGGACGGAAGGCTTTGTTCATCAAGGTCGCAAAATCGGATTCACTGGTTGTGACCGCGCCAGCCTGACCTTCGGTTTTGGGTGCATCTGCTGCCATGGGTTTACTCCTCATCCTCTTCGGTGGGGGCCTTGGCCGAAGCAGCCAGCGATTTTAACAGCTCGGGATTTTTGATTGCGTCCGCGACAAGGTCCTCTGCCTCGGGACGACCGTCCATATAGGACAGCAAATTGGACAGGGATTCCCGCGCCTCGAGCAATTCTCTCAATGGGCCCACTTTGCGCGCAATCGCGGCAGGTGAAAAATCATCCATGCTTTCAAAGCTCAGATCGACGGCGAGGTTGCCTTCGCCAGTCATTGTGTTGGGAACGGTGAACTGGGCACGCGGCTTCATGGCCTTCATACGATCATCGAAATTATCGACATCGATCTCCAGAAACTTGCGACTGGACAGGGGCGGCTGTTCCACTTCGGAACTGCCGGACAAATCTGACATCACACCCATAACAAAAGGCAGCTGGACCTTTTTCTGAGCTCCGTAAAGCTCAACGTCATATTCAATCTGCACGCGGGGCGCGCGGTTTCTTGCAAAAAACTTTTGTGCACTAGACATTCTGTTCTCCTGTCAGTCCCGCACCCCACAGGGGGGTCATCCAAGGGTGCGCTCTATTCATATTCGTCAGAGTCATCTTCTGTTATCCCACCGACAAGATACACATTTTCCACCCCATCGGGAGCCATATCTTTGAGAACCGTAACAAAATCCGCGCCAACAAGTCGTTTTGCACGTTCAAGCAGAATAGGTAGCGGGCTCGAGGGTTCATTCTTGCGGTAGTAGTCCAAAATACGATCAAGCGCCCTTTTGACATCAGCAGGTGTTGTGATCGCGCCCGGGGCGGCCGCTGTTTGGGCTTTGGGTGCCAAGGCTGTGGTCATAGGGTCTTCCTCCGTCTCGACGTCCTCTGGAATATCCTCGACGTCACCGCCCGTGGTCTCGTCCAACCGCGCCTTGGCCTTTTTCAGCAGGGCGATGACAGGACCAAAATCCGGACCCTGAGAGGGGGTTTTTTCATCAAAGACCGCATCGATGGCTGCCATATCTTCAAGGGCCTGTCGCAGTCCGGCCGAGATTTCTGACAGCTGCTCTTCTGATGTGTCCTGAAGCGCGGCTGTAATGGCATTTTCGTCGCTCGGAGATGTCTCATTTTCACCCGCGGTACGCTCGCCATGTGCGATTTCCAGCCCCCGCAAACTGACCCGGCCAAACATACGGGACTCCGATATCCACGCCTCCCGCACGGCCCGCATGGTCGTGGCGCCTTCGATAAAGCCGCGCAACGTATTGATCCGGGCCAAAGCCAGATCATCAGGGTCATCGTGATCAAGCTCGGGATAACAGCTGTCCCAAAAACCCTCTAACACCCCGCGAATATAGCCGGTGCCCTCGGCAAATCCTGCAAATCCCGTCAGCCGTGTTTGCGCCTGAACAAAATACATCGCAGCCCGAAGATCATGGGACCGTTCCATGATTTTTTTGGCCTGTTTGGCGATATCCTTGTAATCGGGCGCGTCGTCCCTGTCAGCGGTTGCAATCGCACGGGCTGCCCGTTCCAAAGCCTGAAACTCGGGATCGTATTCCAGATCATCTCCACTTGGTGCAGACTCTGAAAAAGCCTTCAGGAAGTCGTTCAATCCCACGGAGTTTCTCCTTGTTTGCCATTCTGGCGTGTTATGTCCAATGCCTACGGGGCACGCGACATCGGGTCTAGTCTGGGACCGTTCAACTCCGTTCAACTCCAAGTTAACCTAACGTTACCCAGTCAAATAATTCAACCATACAAGTGTGTTAACAAATAACACAACAAAAACTTTACTGATCAGACACGGCGCAGAAACACTTAGCCGTCTTCTCTGATGTAAGTCTCATAGGCCTGTGTCAGACGAGACGTCGCAATCGTATTCAGCTCATAAATCGTCTGACATTTTGATGTGTCAGCAAAATCAATCATAATGATATTGGGAAAAAAAGCACGCATCCGGTGCCCTGCTTCGTGATTGCCAACATATGCAATTTCAGCAGCGTCCAATTGATGGCTTATCGACGTCTCCAGCCCGTTTTTCCATAAGTCCCGCATGCGTTTCACGCCGGAATTTCTCCACATATTGGCATTGCGCACACGGATGCTGGACGTCGTGCCAGTCGATGTCCAGTACATCATACCCAGCACATTGCGCACATTTTCAGAGTCACTGTTCGCCATTTTGGCCATCAGCTTTTTTTGCCTTTTCTCGTTTTCAGCCATCTTCATGTTATTGGTGGCCCAGACACGCCAAGTCTTTGTGCCACCCTTTCCGAAATACTGAAGCCCCGGGTATCCTGCCTCATAGGGTTTCACACCGTTTTTTCCCTTGAGGTTGCGAAACCCCAAGATGCCATCGCGGTGACCGAGAGCCGCAACCTCTTGCAAACCGCTTTCCGAAAAAACACAAACGACCTTACCGCCCAATTCGTCCAAGGACAGATCCCCGAATTCCTGACCGTCCGCCGCCTTGTAGATCGTATTGCCCAGAATTGACGTACAATATTGGGCGATCAGATCCCAATTCTTGCATTTGTCAAACTTGAGGATCAGGAATTCGCCGGTTGCGCTGACAAACGTCTTGGCCTGTTCCAGCATGGTCGACAGTTTCTCGCCGGTTGTGCCGTACTTCATCGAAGTGCTGTATTTGATATCATGGGCGGCATTGGTATGGCTGCTGTGCGCCGTTATCTTATGGGATTTATGCGCACCACCATGATAGCCTTTCAGCGACATACCGTCTGCCTTGTTGCCTTCGGCAAGGATGCGCAGATCAAAAAACCGCACGCCGGCGGCAGCCTGCTGACTGATATTTAAATCCTGTGTCTGGGCACTTGAAGAGCCTGACGTGATTGAGGCGTCATGGCTTCCGGCAAAAACAATCGATGAAATTCGTCGTCCTGCACCCAAATTTCTGTAACGAATAGTCATACCATGCCTCCGGAAGATTGAATAAATCCCGTTTTTCGAAATAGGTTCTCTTTGAAATGAAGCTGACCCAATTTGCTTTGCTTTTCAAGCCAGACAAATCTGACAATGCCAAAAACTATTTATAAACTAGTGACTTGACGCGAGTGAATGGCGCAAGAACACTCTAAATGGTTGTTATCAAAACATCCCAAAAGTCCCGTGCTGGGCGCGTTGGCACCACATCCCAGCCTGCCTCACCAAATCATGACCTTCTTTGTACTGTCAGGCATCAAGACCGGCACAACATGTCTGGCAAGGCGCCATATCGCCCTAGTCGGCCACAACCTCCAGATAGGCCACGGCTGCGCTGACAGCCCCGTCTCGGGCGACAACCTCTGCCATAAGGCGGGGCAGAAAATCCTGGGCCAGGGTCCCGTTGGCCAGCCCGACAGGCGCGTTCAACGGCAGGTCTGCATCCACCACAAGCACCATCTGGACCGCTGGCAGCTGACGTTCCGCAGCGCTTGGGACAAGGGCCGCGCTCAGACGGCCATCGTTGACCGCCTCAAGGTTTGTAAGCGCCACAATCTGTCCTGCTGTATTGATCAGGGCCGCCCATTGAGCCCGCGCCGATGACACCACATCCACTTGCAGCGGGGCACCAGCCCCGATGGTATGGGTCGATAGCGCAATACCGACCTCATCCCGCCCGCGACCCTGCAAGGCTTTGACAAAGTCCAGTACGGCACACTGGCTTTGGGTGATGCGGCGCGCGAGGATCTCGGGGCGGGCGCCAAACCGTTCTTCGTAAGAAGCAGATACACCGGGAAAACTGGTGCCACTGGTGGAATAGGCTTCGATGACCCCGCTGTTGACGCCCGTCGACACCCGCGACATCAGCGTACAATCCCCGGTATCCAGACTGGCCAGATAACCTTCGCGTGTCTGTGTCAAAGGCGCAGGGATCCCCTGCGCGGGCTGATCCGAAACAGCAGCATCGGTCCCAAGTTCGAGTATGGGATCCAATATGCCGTTGTCATAAGCAAAATAGCCCCCTGCACCTACACCCCCAAGCACGATCAAAGTGAACAAACCCCGTAAAAACCCGCCCGAACGCGGTGGTTTGGACGATATGGGGGTATGAGACTGCGACAGTATTGGCGGGGACGTAACGGGCTGCGTCAACCCCGGCACCTGCAATCCGGGCGGTGATGTCATGGGCTGGGTCTGGGTGGTTTTGGTCGCCCCCTTTGCAGACACCAAAGGCGCGACCACCCCCTGCGCCCCGAAATACTGTGGCGGGATCAGGGTGGGATCTTCGACAATGGCCTGCACATGCTCCATCGAGGTGGGCCGCTGCATTGGATCGGGTTCAAGCATATACCGCAAGATAGGCTGCAACTGCTCGGGAACGCCTGACAGATCAGGGATGGTTTCGCGGCTGCGGACCGCCTCCATGATTGTGCCGCCCATATCCAGCGGGCGCCCCTGCGCGGCAGCGGCAATCAATAGGCCCAGACTGTAGATATCCGCTGATGGTGTCACCGCCAAAGGACCAAGCTGTTCGGGAGCCACATAAGAAAATTTGCCTGCAAAACGCCCAGCCACGGTGCCTTCAGTCAAATTGTTCGACTTGGCGATGCCAAAATCAATCAAACGGGCGTTTTCCACATCTCCACCAGCCAGCATAATGTTGTCTGGCGACAGATCCCTGTGGATCACATCTGCCTTATGCGCGGCCGCCAGACCGCTGGTCAATTTGACCAGAAGGTGGCCCGCCTCTTCGGGACGAAGCGCGCCTGACGTCTCGATATGATCCTTAAGGGTGACACCCTCAATGAATTCCATAATCAGGAAATAACGTTGCAGGTCAGGATCCGGGACGTAGTTTTCAAACTGCACAATGGTTTCATGGCGCAAATCACACAGGGTCAGCGCCTCGCGCCGGAACATCAGTTCGAACTCTCCATCTCCCGACAGGTCCTGCAACACCGCCTTGATCGCCACCGGCTTGCCGGTGTGGATATGTTCGCCCTGAAAGACTTCGCCCATGCCCCCGGGCTTCAGACGCTTGAGAATGCGATAATTGTTATTGATCGTAGTCCCGATTTCGAGCGCGGCGGCGGCCCCACTGGGTGTAGAGGCCTGCGGCTGGATTGGGCGGATGACAGTCCTGTCATCATCGCCGTCCGGCGTCTCATATCCCGATTTGGTCATCTTGTACCCCTGGCACCAAAACCTGCCCTTATGTTTATGTCACCGATTTCGACGTGTTCCAACTGTGCGCTGTATCTCTTGAAGATTGCGCACGCCCACGGCGCCAGCCCGTCAGGCATTGTGCTGATTATACATGTTTCGCGCTTCCATTTTGGGCGCAAATCCATTTTGCAGCGACGCCTGAATCAAAGGATCCCACACCAACGGTACATTTGACAGCGGGGCCAACAAGACATCCGTTCCCGTTTTTTCCGCAGCACGCCGCAGTTGTGTGGCCATACGCGGACTGGCCCCCACAAGCCACAGCTGACCCGCGACCTGCGCACATCCCAAATCCTCAGCGCGATGCTCAAAACCACGATAGGGTGCAATCAGCAAGGTGCCCGCAGATGCCTGTTCCACAATCCGCTGCTCCATCTCGATCAACAAGGCATCCTCACGCAAAGGACGATAAAAGTAGATCACGTCGTAAGTGTCATAATTGTCAAATTCCAGCGCATCTCCGGCGATGACCTGACAGCTGTCATCCCGCAAAGCCCGCAGGATAGACTGCGCCAGCTGAACATAACCGGCATCGAATTCCAACCCATCGCAATAGTCGAAAAAGGGCGCAGCCGACATCAGCTTGATCCCCGCGCCGCAGCCGACATCCAAAAACCGGGTGTCATCGTGTTTTTGCATCGCCATCAGACAGCGTTTGGCAGCATGCACGGATCGCAAGAACAGGCTTTGCGCAAGCGGGATATCGGCAAACCCGCCGTTGTCCAGAACCTCTTGGCTCTGGGTCAGCTGGTTTAACAGACCGTGGATCTGGTCAAACAGGACATCACTGACAAGTTCACGGGTTTCTGCCGTGGAGGGAAGCTTGGAGAGAGGCTCGATCAGGGGGCGACGTTTGCCGTCTGTTTGCGGGCGCAACATGGTTTCCACGGCAGCCCAGTTGTTCAGATCCAGACGCATGTGGTGCAGCCGTTGGGTCAATTGCGTCCAGGCATGTGTCTGCGCCAGAACACGCTCGGGATCTCCTGCAGCGGCGGCGGCATCCCCGGCCCGTAATCGGCCTGCTTCGCTCAGCACGCGAAAACCGTTATGCACCATCTGGCGGGTTTGCAACAAAAGATGGCCAAGCCTGCCGGGGTGTTTATCCGCCCCAGACTGCAGTACATTCGCCATCTCGGCCACCAGATTTCGAAGACCGTGCATCTGGTCATCAACCCGCTGCGCCAGCCGGGCTGCCCCCGGTGCAGATTGGACAAGATCATGGCTGGCAAAGTCATGACGGGCAATATGTGATGGAACCAGCATGGCATAGCTTTCTGTCTGTTCATTGGCGCAAGGCCCCGAGCCTGCCTTACAAAACATTCTCTCGAGGCCCAGGCATAGGACATGGCGCACCAAGCGGCACCTTCCATCCAAAGGATGCATTCATCACACATCGACAGCGGCGGCACATATCTCTGCCCACGTATCTCTGCCATGGGTATCAGAAAGTTCTGCGCAAACATAGGATGAAGCGGAACCACGGGGTTTTTACACTTCAACAGAACCCCTTACAGGGGATCCACGCCACCACCGATTTCCAGGCTGGGATGACATAAACAACCAACCGGACGCAGATTTTTGTCGCACAATCCAAATACGTAACAATTGTAGTTGCATTAAAAGCATGGCGACATATGTTGCATGTCCTTCACACCACATCATGGAGATCACATGTCTGACACACGCCTTCCCGTCACGGTCCTTTCCGGATTTCTTGGAGCAGGGAAAACAACCCTTCTGAACCGGGTTCTGAACAATCGCGAAGGACGCCGTGTCGCGGTCATCGTCAACGACATGTCCGAAGTGAATATCGATGCAGATCTGGTACGGGCGGATACCGAACTCAGCCGTACAGATGAAACACTGGTTGAGATGTCAAACGGCTGTATCTGTTGCACGCTGCGTGATGACCTTCTTGATGAAGTGCGCAAGTTGGCCGGTGAAGGACGGTTTGATTATCTGCTGATCGAATCCACCGGGATATCAGAACCCCTGCCCGTCGCTGCAACCTTTGATTTCCGTGATGAATTCGGCGACAGCCTGTCTGATGTGGCCCGGCTCGACACGATGGTCACCGTGGTTGATGCGGTAAACCTGTTGAACGACTTTTCCTCGCATGATTTTCTTCATGAACGGGGCGAGACCATGGGCGAAGAAGACGAACGCACCCTCGTGCACCTGCTGACAGACCAGATCGAATTTGCAGATGTGGTGATCCTGAACAAGGTCGGTGATGCAGGCGCCGACAAGGTAGATGCCGCCCGCAAAATCATTCGCAGTCTGAATGCAGACGCCGAGATCATAGAAACCAATCAATCTGCTGTTGCGGCAGAGAAGATCCTGGACACAGGGTTGTTTGATTTCGAGCAGGCACACGAGCATCCGATGTGGGCAAAAGAACTGTATGGGTTTGCCGACCACGTGCCCGAAACTGAAGAATATGGGGTGAAGTCGTATGTTTACCGCGCACGTCAGCCCTTTATTCCTGAAAAAATTCTTGCCGTCCTGAACGGCGATATGCCCGGAGTGATCCGTGCAAAAGGACATTTCTGGATCGCCACACGGCCGGAATGGGTGGCCGAATTTTCGCTGGCCGGGGCCCTGTCAAGCGTCAAACCCATCGGAACATGGTGGGCCAACGTGCCAAAAGAACGTTGGCCTGAACACGCATCTGCAACCGCCTATATCAAGGAACACTGGTCAGAGCCTTGGGGCGACCGCCGGCAAGAGCTTGTCTTTATCGGGGCCGACATCGACTGGCCTGCCTTGAAATCATTGCTGGATGGCTGCCTCGTGCCGGCTGTGCTGGCACCCGGCCCAGACATCCTGCCGCTCGATCTACCTGACCCCTTCCCCGGCTGGCGCCGCGTTGAGGATGCCGCATGAATAGTATGACACAGACGGTCAGAAGTGCGGACATTGGCGTTGATCTGGTCGAGGATCCGTCCGCCCTTCGCGTGTTTGTGACCCCTGAATGTGCGGCGACGGTCTGGCACCGACACACCCCGCCCGAGGTGCAAACATGGCTCGATGGCGTTCTCCCAGATGCCTTGCCCAAGTGTCGGGAGATCCTGCCACCGCAAGAGATCGCAGACATGCTGTTGCAGCTTTTTGACACCAACGGGCTACCTATTGGGCCAGAACGTGATTGGCTTTTGAACGATATTGTCAGCCTGGCTGATGTGTTCTCGGACCTGATGCGCGCCAAATTCTTGCGACTGCGGCTGGATGTTGTCACAACAAACGCCTGCCGCAAGTTCCACGTTGATGCCCTTAGCGCGCGTCTGGTCTGCACCTATCGCGGCACTGGCACACAATACGGTCTGTCAGCTGGCAACGGTGATCCGGCGCAGGTTTTCACGGTTGGCACCGGTGCTCCAATTCTCTTGCGCGGAACACATTGGCCCGCGCAGCCACCGTCAGGACTGTTGCACCGCTCCCCCCCCATCGAAGGCTCGGGCGAGACCAGACTGGTCCTTGTGCTCGACCCCATACCCGATCCAGACGCAGTGCCAGAGTGCTAAAGCAGAAGGCGCGTCTTCACGTCTGAACGTGCCTCCTGTTCCTCTGATCACCAGAGTGACGGGAAAGAACACACCCTTTCAAAATCTGTTTCCAACACGCGGATATGGTGTAAAGGTCATCACATCCATAGTGTCTGCCGACTCGCAGATTTATGCGACGCATTACAGTCTGCATTTACATACCACCGCATCCACCCTTTATGGGTAATAGCTTATTTTGTGGTATTTTGGATAATTAGCACATAATATGCCACTATGGCAGACCATGCTCCATTTCCGGATCATCACCCGGGCACAGCCCCTGACCCGATGCGACTGCGGCGCAGGGATTCATCGCGAAACATGGACCGTTACTACTACATAGCGGTGCAACGCGACCTCTTTGGTGGGGCGTCTGTCATCCGCGAATGGGGCCGCGCGGGACATGCAGGGCAGGTATGCTGCACATATTTCGCGGACGAAGCCAAGGCCGTAACGGCCCTGACCGAGGTTGCCGCGGCAAAGGTAAAAAGGGGCTATCTTTTGCCCTGTGGTCTGACAAATCCCGCATCCGCCAAGGCCTCGGCATCCAGATCACGCAAGCTCTCCAGCCCGAACACCGTCAAAAACCGCTCTGTCGTGACATAGGTAAAGGCCGACCCGCGTTTGGGGCTTCGAGGCCCGCGACCAATCAGACCCTGTGTGGCCAGCCGCCCGATCACATCCCGGCCGATGTCCTTGTCAAAGAGGTCCCGCAACCCGTCCCGCGAAATCGGCTGGTGCAGCGCCACCGCCGCCAGCACGCCCAGTTCCATCCAGTTCAGATCCACCACCTGATCGCCCAGATCCGCCGCCGCGCGCACTGCCTCACCATAGCCCGCGCGCGTGCGCAACAGCCACCCACCACCCACGCGCGTGACCTCGAACGCGCGGCCCTCCAGCTCTGCCGCCAGATCTTCGACCAGCAGATCGACCGACACGCCCTGCCCCACAACCCGTGCCAGTGCCTCCCGCGATACCGGCGTGGCACTGGCAAAAAGCACCGCCTCGATCCGCCGGATCCATTCCCGCCAGCGCAAATCCTGTGGCAGGTCTTCTAGCTCCCGATCCATGGTCACAGCCCGTAAATGCGGTAGGTGTCCCGCCCGGTCATCTCGCGCACAGCCCCCAGATCGATCAACCGCTCACAGAGCCGCCGCGCTGCGCGGGGGCTCATCAGATGGGTCAACTCCCATGGGGCCACGGCATCGCGGGTTAGAAACATCCCAACGGCCGCATCCGCCTGTTTGCCGCGTAACTGTCCCGCAACAGCGCGCAGATACGCGGCCTTCATGGCAAGGTCACGCGCGTCCCGATCCGCCTGCACCACAGCTTTGACCACCGCCCGATGGCAGGCCTCTGCCCGTGCGTCCCGCACATCCCGACGCGCGAGACCCAGTGCAAGCAAAGGCACCACACGCGACCAGCGCAGGGATTGCGCCAAAGCAACATCCGCCAGCATCAGCGCTGCCGCCTCTCTGCGCGGATGTTGCATCAGAACGTGTCTCAACACCGCAGCCCCTCGTGCCACCGGGTCCCCTGTTCCCGCATCCAACGCCTCGGCCACGGTTTCCGGCGCCAGTCCGCAACAGGGCGCCAGATGCGCCACGGTCAGGGGCCGCGTCACCAACCGAGCCCACGCCTGACCCAAAGCACCCGCCGGACCATGCAGGTCCCCGGGCCGTGTCAGATGTAACTCGTCGCGCACCTCTGCCATCCGTTCCGTCCGCCCGATAAAGCCCGACACCGCCGCTGCCGCCCGCACCGCCAGCCGCCCTCGCCACAGCGCATGGGGAACGGCCCAATGACCCATCACAAGATGCATATGTCCAAGGCTGGCTCCTGAAAAAAAGGGCGTGCCATCAGCACCTTCTGACCCACCGACCGCAATCCAGGACGGCCTCCGAGGGAGTGTACCTGAATCGTCAATGGGATCATGCAGGGTATATGTCATACCACAAGACTACTTTAATACGGCGCTTTTGAATAATTTATTAGTAATTTACCGCCGCATATTTAGGATTTAACTTATGTCCAATAAGTTTGCATTATCGGACATAACGAATATACACTCGATCACAGTCTCTGTCATAGCGAATGTGGGGGAAAACAATGGACCCAAACAGCCAGAAATCACCCTCGTTGCCCAGTGGCACGTTTGATAATGCTCAGAACACCCAGAGAGATCCTGCCAAAAGCGATCCAATCGCCCTGCCCACCCATGTGGCGGGCTCTGGTACTCTTGATCGGCTGGTAGACACTGCGCGTGACTATGCAAAAGCCGCGACCGCCCAGAACACCAACAAAGCCTACGCAGCCGACTGGACGCACTTTGCCCGATGGTGCCGGTTAACGGGACTGGACCCCCTGCCCCTGTCACCAGAAATGATCGGCTTGTACCTGACCGATCTGGTGGCGCCGACAGGCCCGTCCTGTGCACTTTGCGTCAGCACGATCGAGCGCCGCCTGGCCGGGCTGGTCTGGAATTATGCGCAGCGCGGGTTTTCACTTGATCGCAAGAACCGGCACATCGCTGCCGTGCTGGCTGGTATCCGGCGCAAACATGCGCGACCGCCCCTCCAGAAGGAGGCGATCCTGCCCGAGGACATCCTTGCGATGGTCGCCACCCTTGGGTTTGATCTGCGCGGGCTGCGGGATCGGGCCATCCTGCTTCTGGGATATGCCGGTGGGTTGCGCCGGTCCGAAATCGTCAGTCTGGATGCGGGCAAGGATGACACCTCCGACAGCGGCGGCTGGATCAGTGTCTTCGACGAAGGCGCGCTCTTGACGCTAAACGCCAAAACCGGCTGGCGCGAGGTCGAGATCGGCCGCGGATCCTCGGAACAAACCTGCCCGGTCCACGCGTTGGAGCAATGGCTGTATTTTGCCAAGATACGCTTTGGCCCGGTCTTTGTCCGCACATCGCGGGATGGAACGCGTGCGCTGGACGCGCGTCTGTCGGACAAACATGTCGCGCGTCTTATCAAGACCACCGTGTCGAACGCTGCCATCCGTGCCGATCTGCCGGAAAAAGACCGCCTTGCCCTGTTTTCAGGTCACAGCTTGCGGGCGGGTCTGGCCAGTTCTGCCGACGTCGATGAACGCTACGTCCAGAAACACCTCGGGCATGCCTCGGCCGAAATGACCCGCCGCTACCAGCGCCGCCGCGACCGGTTCCGCGTGAACCTGACCAAAGCCGCGGGACTCTAGACACGACTGACCTTTTTGGCTCCCTAGGGGACTGTGCGGGTCCCGGCATAGGTGATCCGCCGCAACACCCATTCAAAGGGACCCAGCCTGAACCAGTGTCGCCATATACTCAGCATCACGATCAGCAAGAGCGTCACACAAACCGCAATGGCGGTGGCTGTTGTGCGGCTCAGGTCCTCCCAAAGTCCCAGACCGTACCCTGAAAAGATACTCGACAAGAGGATCGATTGGCCAAGATAGATGCTCAGGCTGGATCCACCAGCGCTCAACGCGCGCGCCACAACAGGTCCGGGTGGGCGCGACAGGGCCGCGATCAGACCGAGATATCCCAAGGTTGTGATCGGGGCGACAATGACGACCACCGCAACACCCCCCGCCACGGGCCCCCATTGCCACATCCCCGCGCCTATCAGGCTCAACACGACCCCCGGCACCAGACACACACGCCGCGCGCGTGCCCAAAGCGGATGGTCCGCGGCGTCAATCATTCCGGATTTGACAGAGGCCAGTCCCAGACAAAACCAACCAAGCGCCGAGATACCCTGAATGGCCAGAAACAGCGGCACCGTAAAAGCAAATCCGACACTTCTGAAAATCACGGCCTCCCCGAACCCGCCTGTGTCAAAGGCCGCGCGCTCATACTCCAGGATCTCGGCAGAGGTTTCTAAGGGCGCAAACAACAAAGGCAGACCAACGGCAAGCTGAAGGACAAGCAATCCCGCCCCAAGCCTTACCAGAGTGCGCACGCCGGCATTGCGCAAACAATACAGGACCGAACCGGTGATGG
The DNA here is from genome assembly GCA_029251265.1 of Pseudoprimorskyibacter sp. GTDB lineage: Bacteria > Pseudomonadota > Alphaproteobacteria > Rhodobacterales > Rhodobacteraceae > JAQXDR01. Next base: position 37,106 of record JAQXDR010000017.1, read on the forward strand.
CATAGATGACCAGAATGTCTCCCGGAAAGAAAAGACACCCATGTGCGATCCCCAGACCCAAAAGCCCGATCATCCGGTTGCGGTAAATCTGGCCGAATGGCAGATCCCGGCGTTCAGCCGCACGCATCAAAAACCCAAGACCCACCCCAAACATAAAGGAAAACAGACCATAGGTCTTTAACAGCGCCAGACCATTGACCAGCCACAGGGTCACCACATCACCGACCGTCTCTCCGACGGGCGCGACAAAGCCCTGCACTGTCGAGAACGCAATGAACTGAACGTTGACGATCACAATCCCGAACAGTGCCACCAGCCGCAGATAGTCAGGCATAAGCGCACGGTCGCTTGAAATCATCACATCACACCCTCTTCAGCACTCACACCGCCTATACCAAGGCATCGTTGGCAATGCTACCTGATGCCCCAAACAGCACGCTCCGTTTTGGTCACCCGATTTGCCCTTGGACGTCGGGGGGCAAATCGGGCCAAAAGGGTTCTGGATCATCTTGGCAAAGAGGGGTGTGTCGCGTGACAGAAAGGGATCGTTTCAGAATTGCCGTTGGGGGGCTTCATATCGAATGTTCAACGTTCAACCCGTTGCGGACCCGGGATGAAGACTTTGATCTTTTGACAGGCGAGAGCCTGCTCGAAAGCCCTCATTTCCGCGCTCTCAAAACCTATGATGCAGATTTCCTCCCGACGCTCTATGCACATGCCTTACCCGGAGCCCCCATCGCATTTGATACGTATCGCAGACTAAAACAGGCGCTGCTTGACAGTCTTTGTCAGGCGGCCCCGGTCGATGGCGTTTATTTGATGATGCACGGGGCGGCCTATGTCGATGGCCTTGAAGACGCCGAGGGCGATCTTTTGAGCGCGGTCCGAGCCACCGTCGGGGACACAGTTCCCATCAGTGTCAGCTACGATCTGCATGGAAATCTTTCCGACCGCGTCATGACATCTATCGACATGTTCGCGGCCTATCGCACGGCCCCTCATATCGATGTGCATGATACCCATTGCCGGGCTTTGAACCAGCTATTTCAATGTCTCACGACAGGGCAACGGCCCTTTCTCTGCTGGTGCCCGATACCTGTGGTGTTGTCGGGTGAAAAAACATCCACCGAGGATCCGCCAGCGCAGCACCTGTATGAAAAACTCGCCGCGATTGATGAGACTGCGGGCATTTGGGACGCCTCCCTGCTGGTGGGCTACGTTTGGGTTGATGAGCCCCGGATAACCGCGGCATCGGTTGTGGTCGGCACGGACAAAGCCGCCATGCAGGACGCCGCTCTTGATCTGACACAGGCCTATTGGAACGCACGACGGTCTTTTGTGTTCGGATCACCCTCTGGCTCGATCGAAGAATGCATCGCAAAGGCCCTCAAACCGGGACCCTGCCCTTTTGTCCTTGCGGATTCCGGGGACAATCCGACCGGTGGCGGCGTCGGGGATCGTGTGGATGTTCTTCGGGCTGTGCTCGCATCAGACTGCGACAATACCCTGGTGGCAGGGATTGCCGATGCCCCGGCCACCAAAGCCGCGTTTGACGCAGGACAACACCAAACCGCGCGGTTTGTTATAGGCGGATCTTTGGATCCTGCGACGAGCATACCCATCGAGATAGACGCCGAAGTCCTGAGACTTGTTGAAGGGGCCGCGCCTCGGGACAGGCAAGCTGTCCTGCGCGCGGGAGGTGTCACATTCGTGGTCACCGAAAAACGTCGCCCGTTTCATTTTCTTGCAGATTTTCAGGCGCTCGGACTGGATCCCGCGCAAGTCAGGATCGTGGTGGTAAAATCTGGCTATCTGGTGCCCGAGATCAGAACCTTGGCCGCCCGCACCATGATGGCGTTATCTCCCGGTGTGGTTGACCAGGCGGTCGAACGGCAACCACGGCAGCGATATCCCAAAGGCATCTTTCCGTTCGATGATCTAGCCGAATTCGCGCCAGCCGTCCGTTGGACGGATTGACACACCGCACAACGCGGCGGGCAAGCCCCCCTGAGCCTGCCAGAGACCAGTGGGCCGGACATCGCCAGCGGTGTCAGCGATGTCGGGCCCAGTCGCGCAGCACCTCGATGATCTGTTGTGACGCGGTCCCGTCTCCGTATGGATTGGTGGCAAGGGTCATGGCGGACCGGGCCACAGAATTGTCCAGCAGGCGGATGACTTCGGCCTCGATCCGCGGGGCATCGGTGCCAACCAGTCGCACGGTGCCCGCCAGCAGGGCCTCGGGGCGTTCGGTGGTGTCGCGCATAACCAGCACAGGCACCCCGAGCGAGGGCGCCTCTTCCTGAATGCCGCCACTGTCGGTCAGGATCAGATCTGCCTGTTTCATCAGGTAGACAAAAGACAGGTAAGACTGCGGCTCGATCAGGGAGACATGCGGATGCCCCCCCAAGGCGGCTTCGACCGCGATGCGCACCCGGGGATTGGGATGCAAGGCATAGACCAGATGCACGTCCGGCCGGTCCGCAAGCGTCCGCAGGGCCGCGCAGATCTGGTCAAAGCCGTGACCAAAGCTTTCACGCCGGTGGCCGGTGACCAAAATGATCCGGCATTGGGTTGGCAATTTAAAATGCGCCTGCATCTGTGCTGCAAGCTGCGGATCGGTGTCAAACCGGCCCGCTATATCCTGTAGCGCATCTATCACCGTGTTGCCGGTCACATGGATCCAGTCCGCGGGGACCGCTTCATTGCGCAGGGCCTTGGCTGCTCCGTCTGTGGGCGCGAAATGCAGCCGGGCGATGCCCGCTGTCAGACGACGGTTCACTTCCTCGGGCCAGGGGGCATAGATATCCCCCGTCCGCAATCCGGCCTCCACATGACCAACAGGAATTTTGGCGTAATAGCACGCCAGTGCCGAGGCCAGCGTGGTGGTCGTATCCCCATGCACCAGCACCAGATCCGGTCGGGCCTGCACCAGCACCGGCGCCAGTCCCTGCAACACCGCTGTGGTCACCTGAGCAAGGTCCTGTCCCGGCACCATAAGGTCAAGATCATACTCTGGCACAATCTGGAACAACGACAGGACCTGATCCAGCATCTGCCGATGCTGCCCGGTAACACAGACCTGCGACTCCATCCCCGGTTCCTGCGCAAGAGCCTGAACCAAAGGCGCCATCTTGATCGCTTCCGGCCGCGTGCCAAAGACACTTAAGACCCTTAATCCCGTCATGTGTTCATTGCCCCCAACGATCCCACTAGGTCAGAGCCCCCACCACAGGGCAACCCCAAACTGACACCCGCACCGTATGTAAGCGCGCCAAACGAGCGGGACGGGCCACATTACACCCCCTCAAACGATTCCGGGAACAAATCACGCCAGAACCCCACGATGGCCTCTGCATTCAGTGCCGACATCCAGCCATGACGCTCAAAGTCGTCGCGCAGGTCCGCCGTCCCCAACCCGGCCAGAAACGTCCGGCGATCTGCGTCCCGCTGCGTAGGCGTGCGCGCGGCCACCAGTTTTTGCACCACGCCCAACCGCTGCGCCCGCGCACTGACCGGCGCCGCGGCAGGCGCCTCTGCCTCGCGCAACAGCGCTGCAAGATAGCGCGCCGGAGAGCGTACGCCCTCCTGCTCTGCCAACACCGCCAACTTGGCCTCGACCTCGGCCGCGCCATGTTGGGTCATCCATTGCCGCGCAAGCCGGTCGCTGACCCCCAGATCTTTCAACCGGCCATACACCGGCTGACCACGCAGCCCCGCACCGTCGTCCAGCTCCAGGAACGCCAATTGCGGGTTGGGCGCAATCTTGAACCGCACCGCCACAACCTGCCGCCCTTCACGCCGCACCTCCGGATGCAGCAGGATATTGGACGCCCGGTTGACTTCGGCCACGGCCGGTTTGATCACCTTGGCGTTCAGATGTTTGAACGTGTGATAATAGGCGCTGTCCTGCACCCCCATCAAACGGCGAAACACATCCAGTGGCCACCATCCGGTGCTGCCCGTCCGGTGAAACCGGTAACAGTTTTCATACAGCGCCAGCGCATGTCCGCCCGTGAACCGCCGTTGTATATCCAGACTGATCAGCGCAAAAATCGCAGGGTCTGCCAGCTTGGCCGCCAGTTTGGGCGAATAGGCGTATTCGCAAACCCCTTCTTTCAGAGTGGCATAGCTGAGCAGCGCAGAGACCCCCCATTCCTGTTTGCCATCCTCGTCCAGCATGTCCCATTCGGCCACAGTTTCGGCCAGCCCCCGCAACGACGCTTTCAATGTCTCTATATCGTTTGAATTGTATCCCACCAGCAGGCACAGCGTGCGCGCATCAATGCGAAACGCGCTTTGCTGGGTCAGTTGATCATAGGCATTCAGCAACAAGACATTGGACAGCTTGCGTTGCAGCAATGTCAGCTTGCCCGAGATATGGATAGCCGCCACATGTTTCTTGACCGACGTGCGTCGCAGCGCGCCCGTCAGATGTACCGGCGGCTTGGCGCGTTTGATGGCGCGGTGGCCTGGCCTGTCTGACAGATCCTGCCCCACTGCCTCTGCGGCCAAAGGATCCATATCCGCGCTCTCGGGCAACAGGGCTGCATCAGACACCTCGGCCTCTACAATAACCGCCGCCGTCGCTTTGCGCCTTGAGGCCGCAACCCCCCTACGGCCGGCGGTCTTTGCCCGGGCAGTCTGGGCCTGCCGCCCGGATTTCGTCACAGCCTTGGCCATGGGATCTCCTGTGTTGATGCCCAGATACACCGTCTGACCATCTGCGCGACCGGTGCCACACCGGCGCACCTGACGATGCTGTGATGATCTGCGTCAGCTCTCTCTGGGTGTCTTGTGTCTGGCCATTGTGCCGTGATGTGATCGCCTGCCCACGCTTTTGGTGGATATGTTTTTGATCTCCACACGCCCCGATTCAGAGCCTTGCGAAGATTCTCAAAGAGATACCACAAAAGGCACCTACAGACAAATTTTCTTTGGGTGCCTTGAGGTCACCGCCGAAAACGCCCCGTAAACGGGTACCTTAATGGCTCATGGGATCAGGTACCACACTGCCCAAAGGTACCCGTTTACAGGATCATTTTTTTACAAAGAGCGCCACCTGCAACAGGTGCGGTTTTTTTCTGATCTTTCCCGAAAACATGTACCTTTTGTCCTGTATATTGGTGCTTTTGCTCCTGTATATAGGTACCAGTGGTCCTGTATATGGGTTCCTAAGGCGGCTTTTCTATATAAACACCCATGGGTTCTCTGCTCTAAAGATTCTTAAAGTTCTTAAAAAGATTCAAATCAGGGCCACATAGCCCCTGATAGATGATCCTATTTTTTTGTTATGTTTTCTTTTTTGCGCACATTATGCAAAACTGTAAAAAACAGCAGTTACAACGCAGGCCCTTATGTCCTCGACACCTTACAAGCCCCCGTATTTCGGTATTGATCCTGAACGTGCAGCCGCGCGGCTCGGGCAACCGGTGGACACGACCAGATTTTCCAAAGCAGCAGCTTTTGCAGCACGTGGCCGGGACGAACTTGCCCGCAATGGTCATGCTCCGGATGGTCAGAAACGCCTGCGCCGGTTTTCAACATGGGAAATCTGTCGGTATCTGATCCCGGTGGCACCAGCCCATTTCCGGCGGGTTTTGCGTGGCAATCCTGATTTGCCGCAGGGGCAAGGTCAGGGCAATACCCGCTGGTTTACCTTGTCCGAAGTGATGGATTTGCGGGCCCATTTTGCAGCCGAAGGAATGGCAACGCGGGAATACCAGCCCTTTCGACCCGATGGGCTGGATGCCAAAATTCTGGCTGTGGCTAATTTCAAGGGGGGGGTGGGCAAGACGTCAACCTGCGCGCATCTGGCCATGTCGGCGGCGTTGGATGGCTACAAGGTATTGGTGATCGACCTCGACAGTCAGGGCTCGCTCACCTCTATTCTGGGGGGGCGGATCGAGGATGAATGGCAAACCGTCTTTCCCCTATTGGCACGTGATTTCGCCGAACATCTGGCAACGGAAAATACAGCCCGCGTCAGTCGTGGAGAGAGCGCCTTGCCGCTGGATGAGACCCTCACAGAAGCCAGCCGTGTTTCGTCGCGAAACCTCGTGCAGAAAACCCATTGGCCAAACATCGATCTGATCGGGGCGCAACTGAACCTGTATTGGGCGGAATTCCAGATACCGGTCTGGCGGATGCAAAGCCGCAGCTGGCCGTTGTGGGACGGGTTGACCAATGCGCTTGAAACGGGGGGGCTGCTGCAGGAATACGATCTGGTGTTATTGGACACCCCCCCTGCCCTGGGATATCTGACGATCAACGCGCTGGCAGCGGCCGATATCCTGCTCGTGCCTTTGGGCGCGTCCTTTCTCGAGTTCGACAGCACCGGCCGGTTTTTCGATATGCTGTATTCCACATTTGCCAGTATCGAAGACGGTGAAAACACACAGCGTCGCCGCGCCGGACTGGATGAAATCCGCTTTGAATGGGATGCCGTCCGGACCTTGATCACCCGTTATGATGCTGCACAGCAGGCAGATCTTGCCAATGTAGAGCAAGCCTACTTTGGTGATCTTATGGCCAGCTACCGCCAGGAGCTGACCGCTATGGTGGGTCAGGCCGGCGAGCAGGTGAATGGCATCTATGAGACAGATTATCGCGAATTCAACCGCGAGACCTGGGTTCGGGGGCGCGAGACCTTTGACCGCACATGGGCGGAAGTCAAAGAACTGATTGTGGGAAGCTGGTGGCGCGACATGCAGGCCATCAAGGACGAAGAGGAGGCCCGGGATGGCCAAGCGTAAAAAGATCTCTGCCCCCTCACCAGAGGCGCTGCAAGCGATGGAGGACGGCTTTGCCCGTGCGGCACCAGCCCCCTCGGCCACCGGCGCCATGGCTCCAATCGCGCAGATCGCCGGGGAAACCGCGCATCTGGCAGATCCGCTGCCTGCACAAAGCCGCCGCGATACCGCCGAAGCTGAGGCCTATCGCACGGCGCGGGACGCAGGGCGCATTGTGCTGACACTGGCGTTGGATGATATCGATGACGATGCCATGATCCGTGATCGTACGGTGCTGGATGCACAAGACCTTGATGAGCTGAAGGGGGCCATTGCGGCGCACGGGTTGCGCGCGCCAATCGAGGTTTTTGCACAAGATGGCCCCCGTCCCTATGGTTTGCTGTCAGGATACCGGCGTCTGCGGGCCTTTCGTGATCTGGCGGCGCTGACCAATGATCCTGCCTATGCCTCCATCCCTGCGTTTATACGCGACCCCGAGGCCATGGGCGGCGCCTTTGCTGCCATGGTCGAAGAAAATGAAATCCGTTCTGCGCTGTCGCATTTCGAACGTGGCCGTATCGCGGTTATCGCTGCACAACAGGGCGCCTTTGTCAGTTCGGATGCGGCAGTTGCCAGTCTGTTTTCTCAAGCGTCCAAAGCCAAGCGATCCAAAATACGCTCCTTTGCTGTCATTTTTGAAGAGCTGGGCGATTGTCTGGCGTTTCCCGAACTGTTGAAAGAACGCGAAGGTCTGCGCCTTGCCGCGGCTCTGCGGGGTGGGGCGGAGCGCGCGCTGCGCACCGCGCTGGACGCAGCAGCCGCGCAGACGCCTGATCAGGAATGGGCGGCGTTAAAGCCGGTGATTGAAGCCTCCGAGGCAGCCTTGCAGGACAGCCCAAGGCAGGGGCGTCCGCGCAGCACAGGTCTGGCCCCGGGATGGCATGGCAAGGCGCTTGTGCTGGACAGCGGGATCACGTTGCGTCGTGCGCAGGATGCCACAGGTCACACCATCCGGCTGGAGGGAGCGCATCTGACCCCGGCTCTGGTCGAGGCGGCCATGGAGCGGTTGGCCTATTTGCTTGATACGCCTGATTAGACCGGGTGTGATCTGCCGCACGCAGGGTTTGGCAGATCTTTACATCCGTGTGGTTTCGCCGCGAAACCCTGCGTGTCCATCTTTTGTAGGGGGGACGGACCCGGGGGGTGTTTATCCCCTGCGCAGTGCCAGATAGGCTGCCACACCGCTTGATACCGAACAAAAGACCAGACCTTCGCCCAGAAAGCCCACCAAGGCGAGGGCGGGAAACCCGGTTATTGTCCACAAAAAGACAAGGCCGGTTGTTCCATAGGCTGCGATTCCGACCAAGGCGCCATTACGGATTGCGAGACGGTACTGTGTCTGTTCGATGGCAGGTTCGACTGCAAGCTTGAGCAGCACAGCCGCGATCATCATAAAGAAAATCACGATTGTCCAAGCATGGTTGGGCTGCTGAGACATCACATCGCGAATGCCTGCCTGTTCATACAGGCGGCCCATGAACGCCAGACCGAACGAGAGCTGATAGGCAATATCTACGACGATATAGGTGACAAAGATCACGGCGAATTGTGTGGGCCAGGGTCTCATGTAACGGGTCTCCTCAGGTGTGTGTGGGTGTGGTCGGGGCCAGACCACACCGGGGCATTCCACATCCAGTCTACCAGACAGCGCGATGCCAGCCCACACCAATCGGGGCAGGGGGGACGTGCCGCTGTTGGCCGGTTCATGATCCGCGCGCCGGTCTTACGAAATCTCAAGGGGTGTGTGGTTTCGCCGCGAAACCGGTCGAGTCTGATTGGATATGAGGCCCCTTTTCAAGGATTGGTGTTGCGTGGTTTCGCGGCGAAACGCACGGTTGGGAAACGTGGCCTTCATCACAAAACGGCTTCAATTCCCGAGCGATTGCGCGTGATCCAAGGAGATGGTGTCGATGACCGAACAGACAGTGGTATTAGGTGGAGAACCTGCCTGGGATATAACGGTGAGTTATGAAATAGGGGATGCCGTCACCCACGCAGATCAGACGTGGCAGGCGCGAGAGGCCAATGTCGCGGTCGTTCCGGGTACTGATACGGCTGTCTGGATGCAGATGGCGGGTGGCTTTGATCTCGAGACATATTACACGCTTTTGGCAGATGTGATTGCCGCAGGCGAAGCCTCGGCCGCGACGGCGGCGGGCAATGCGTTGCATGACACTGTGATGGTGCATGACCTGCCGATGCTGGCGGCTGATACCACCATAGAGTACGGCACGGGCTCTCCGGTGTTTGTGCAGCCGGGTCATCTGGTGCGGACATCCCGTGAGGGCCTTGTGTATGTTGTGGCGGATCCGGCGGCGACAGATCATCAGGTCACGACCCCGGGAGGGGTCAAGCTGTACGTCGAGCCTGTATCAGGCGAGATCTGGGACCGGCAGTGGTTTGATATAGCCGATGATGCCACACGGGTGCAGGCGGCCATCGATTTTTCGGTCAAATACCAGCTGGACAAGGATGCGCCCATCAAGGTCAAGGTCTTTGGTCAGTACACCATGAACAAGCCGATCGGGTTGTATTCCTTTGATGGCAGTCAGTTTCGATATGCCTCTGTCCATCTGGAAGCGCCAGCAGGGGGGTATGTCAACAATCAGCGCACGACATTTACGTTTACGGATGGCCAAAACCCCGGGATTGTTGTGCAGCGCAATCGCAACAGCGTGATCCGCAATATCTCGATCAAGGG
>JAQXDR010000019.1 GCA_029251265.1 Pseudoprimorskyibacter sp.
AAATCTCAATGCGAAAATTCAGGACAGACATTTTGGATTGGGACCTTGTTTCTAATAAATGTGAACATTTGACCTTAAAAGCAGTACCCTATTTTTAAATTCTCTAGTTAGGCGAGCATGGCACACGATTAAGCAACAAGGCGCCCTGGGCGCCTCATTGATCAAGATGGATGAGCGTTTCTGTGGCAAGCCCGATCAGGCTTGATCGGTATTTTCTGCGGCTTCCCTCCGGAACCTGGCAATGATTTCATCTGGATCCATGCCATGACTTGTTAACCGTTTGCCCAGTTCACCAAAGTCTGCTCCTTCGGCTAGCATATCTTCCTGTATTTTCATGATCTCACGTACCTTCTTGAGGTATTCATCGTTTTCCATCGCAGGGATATCAGGGTCGTAGGCCTCGGAAACCACGATCATGCTTGTTTGATCATCTTGAACAAAACCTTCGGCCATTTTTGCGGCTTCATCCTTGGGTATTCCCAAGGCCTCGAACGCGGATCGACCGGCCCTGACTGAGCTGTCAAAGGTATCACGGATAATGTCCCGGCATCCAGCAGCGAATAATTCATAAACATGGTGGCGGTTCATGGCGCGGGCAACAACATGAACATTGGGATGGTTATGGCGAATGTAGCGAACCATTTCTGTTGCTTTGTCCTGCTCATCGATTGCAACAACAACCATACGCGCCTCTCGGATGCCTGCAGCTTCCAATAGGTCAGGACGTGTCGCATCACCAAAATAGGCGCGCAGCCCGAGCGTGCGCAACATTGCCAGCTGTTGTGCGGAAAAGTCGATAACAACGGTTTTATATCCTGCCCGCAATAACATGCGGTTTACAACGCCACCGAACCGGCCAACGCCTGCGATGATGACGCTACCCGTTTCTGTAATATTGTCAGCAGTGTCGTCACTTGCGTTTGCAAAACTGGGCGCGATCACACGATCGTATAGAATAAACAAGCCTGGGGTTAGCAGCATGGACAACGCCACAACCAGCAACAACTGGTCAGATAGCCAAGTTGGCAGAACATTACTGGCCACTGTGAAAGACAGAAGGACAAACCCGAATTCGCCTGCCTGTGCCAGCCCGAGAGAAAACAGGTATTTGTCCGCCCCGCGCAATTTGAAGACGAATGCCAGAACTGCCAGTACCAACGCCTTTAGAGCGATCAACCCGACAGTCAGACCAAGGGTGATGGAAAGATTTTGATAAAGTAGACCAAAGTTGATCCCAGCCCCTACCGTCATGAAAAACAAGCCCAGCAACAGACCCCGGAAGGGATCAATATCACTTTCCAGTTCGTGCCTGTATTCGCTGTTGGCCAGCACCACACCCGCAATAAATGTGCCCAAGGCCGCAGAAACACCGACCAATGTCATAAGCAATGCAATGCCTACGACCATCATTAGAGCAGCGGCGGTAAACAACTCTCGCAACCCAGCCTGCGCGATAAAGCGAAAGATCGGACGTGTCAGGTAATTGCCGACGAAAACGACGGTAGCTACAGCCGCCAATGTTACCAAAGTCCGTTGCCATCCGTTCAGTCCATCCACAAGGCTGAGTCCGCTGCCATGTCCATCGTCATGGCCGTGTCCGTCACCATGAGTGTCGTTACCATGGCTTGCATCACCATGTGCGGCATCGCTGGCAAGATCTGCCAACTCTGGCATTGCGAGCAATGGCAGCAGTGCCAACATTGGGATGACGGCGATATCTTGAAACAGCAGAACGGAAAAACTGGATTGCCCACCGTCTGACCGCATTAGGCCCTTTTCGTTCAGTGTTTGCAAAACAATGGCGGTCGAGCTCAACGCCAATACCATGCCCACGGCCAGCGCTTGCATCCATGGAAGGCCCAAAAGGATCGCAATACCCATCACGGCAACCGTGGTTATACCGACTTGCCCCCCCCCGAGGCCCAGCAGTTTAGAGCGCATCTGCCAAAGCTTTTCTGGTTCAAGCTCTAATCCGACGAGGAAAAGCATCATCACAACGCCAAACTCGGCAAAATGTTGGATGGAAATGACATCTACGCCCAGCACAGCTAAGATTGGGCTGATTACAATTCCTGCTATTAAGTATCCTAAAACTGAACCTAGGCCTAATCGGCTGGCGATTGGTACGGCAACGACTCCAGCACACAGGAATATGAAAGCAAGCAGTAAAAAATCGGTCATCGTAGTCCTCGGGGATGATACAGAGGCTCATATACAGATGATGTCCACAAAAAAAGGTCAACGGAAAATGACCCAAATTAGTCAAACTGTGGTTGAATTAGGATTTTCCCGCAAAGAAGTATCGGTTCGTGACACTTCAGCTTAAAAAAATGAACGTGGTTGGAAAATACTTGGCCGGTTCGCTGATTCAAGAGGTTTCCCTCGAGCCATTAAAAAAGTACATCAAATTTTTATTTGCGTCATGACATCGGCCCCTTTGTGAGAACCATTTTGTATTATCGACGACGAAACCGTTCTCCTAGGTTGGCTTTGCTTGCTTACATAGCTTTGACGCGCTTGCTGCAGCCACTTATGCCAATTCACCTCTGGAGACGGCGTCGCAAGCATAAAGAACATCAGCAACGCTGGCCGGAAAAAATGGGGCGCGCCATGGCGGGTCGCCCGGAGGGACGTCTGGTCTGGCTGCACGCTGTGGGTTTGGGTGAGGCTCTTGCCTTGCGTGGTTTGATCAGCCGATTGTCTGTTCGCGAAGACCTCAGCTTTCTTGTTACATCGGGAACGCGCGTCTCGGGTGAAATTTTGTCGCGTGATTTACCACCGCATGCGCAGCACCAATTCATGCCATTCGATCTGCCTGGACCCAGTAAACGATTTCTCGATCACTGGCATCCTGATTTGGCTGTTTGGTCGGAACAGGACCTGTGGCCGGGGTTGGTGATGCGATCAGATATCCGCGGCATTCCTTTGGTTTTGGTCAATGCCCGTATGAATGCAGATGCCTATGCTCGCAGATCCCGTTTCAAGCCAATCTATGCAGATATTCTCCCGCGATTTGCTTTGATATCGGCGCAGGATGACCGGTCGGCATTTCACTTGCGTGCCTTAGGCGCCCCCAAGGTTCATATCGATGGATCGCTCAAGGTTATTGCGCCGCCATTAATGGTGGATCCAGAGATAATTGTTGAGTTGAGAAAGGCACTAAAAGGCAGGTTTATCTGGGTTGTTGGATCATCCCACGCTGAAGATGAGGCGCTTGCAATTCTAGCGCACAAGGCCGTTTTGGCGCGTGATCCAACGGCGCTTTTAATAATTGCGCCGCGTCGTCCACAACGCGTCGCTGAAATTGCCAAGAATGTTGCCGATGCCGAGATGAGCGTTGCTTTGCGCAGTCGTGGGGCTGATCCAACTGCTCAAGTCTACATAGCTGACACGTTTGGTGAGATGGGGCTTTGGTATTCGCTCACACAGGTCGTTTATGTTGGTGGCACAAACGGTTCCACCGAAGGCCATAACCCTTGGGAGCCGCTGGCACTGGGTGCAGCCGTCTTGCATGGTCCGCAAACCGCAAACTTTAAAGAAGACTATGCCGCTCTGGCCTCAGCAGATGGCGCGAAGCTTGTAAATAAGCCCAATGAATTAGCCGCCCTTTTAGTGCCCGAGGTTTTGTGGCCGCTACGTGATCGGGGTCAGGCTGTGCGACGTGCGCGGATGGACCAAATGGACGGCTTGTGTCAGAGCCTTCTGGACTTAATTCTGGATTGATCCTGCTGATGTATTTCCCTTCTCTTAAGTTGCGGTCGTTTTTGGCACTATATGCGATGCTGTGGACTGTGGGCTGGCCGGTTGCCGTTGCATATATTCGCAAGCGCGCCAAAAAAGATCCGGATTATGGTCAGAACCTCTCAGAACGTTTTGGCCGACATGCACCGCGAAATATGCGGCATATCTGGGTGCATGCTGTATCACTTGGCGAAATGCGCAGCGCCGTGCCACTGGTGCGTTCTCTGCTTGACGATGGCAATCATGTCGTCACAACGCATTTTACACCCGCTGGTCGCCGCGAAGCGCACAAAGCGTTTGGCCCAGAAATTTCTTCGGGCCAGATGTCGGTGGTCTGGGTTCCGTTTGACTATGGCGCGGCATTTCGTAGATTTTTTGATGCTTTTCGTCCGGAATACGGACTGGTGATGGAAGTCGAATTCTGGCCGGGGATGATCATGGCGGCACGTAAGTCCGGGGTTCCATTGATGCTTTGTAACGGACAATACCCCAAGCGCAGCTATGATCGTGCCAAGACAAAATGGCTTAGCTTGCGCGACGTTGTGCCAGGTTTTGCGGGCGTCATGGTCAAAAATGATATGCAGGCGGCGCAGTTTAAGGAGTGTGGTCAGACGAATGTAGCTGTGACAGGAGAGCTTCGATTTCAGCAGCCTATTCCCCCTAAGATGATAGCTGCCGCCGCGTCGTTTCGCCCGAAACTGGCAGGCACTCGTCCTGTTGTTACACTATCAAGTGTGATCGAAGGCGAAGACTCGCTTATGATCGAAACCATCCAGCAAGCTTTATCGCGTCCCGGGCCACGACCCTTGTTTGTGTATGTGCCACGCCGCCCCGAGCGGTTTGACGAGATTGCCACCATGATCCAAGAGGCCGGCCTTGTCCTTGTACGACGAAGTACGCTTTTGGATGAAGACCTCGCGCCATTTGGCGATGTGCCCGAATGTGATGTTCTGTTTGGTGACAGTCTGGGCGAGATGTATTTCTATCTTGGATTGTGCGACCGGGCCCTGATTGGCGGTGGCTTCGCAAAGACATCACACAACATCATCGAAACGTTGGCGATGCGAAAACCAGTCCTTGTTGGCCCTTTGATCTGGGCCGTCCTATACCCGGTAGAAGACGCGATTGCAGACGGTGTGTGTACTCAGGTTACTGAAAAAAATCTAGTGGATGCGCTGACAATGCCAAACACCACAGATCCTAGTGTGATTGATGTCTTTCTGGAAAAGCATGGTACAGCGCTTCAGCGAACCCGTGCCGCCATCCCCAATCTGATCAAAGCAAACCGTTAATATCTGTTCGTTCTGGTTGTTGGGATATTTTAACTATCACTATTGTGTCAGTATGGGTTTGCCTTTGGGCTCCGCGCACCCATTTTAAGATGGAATAAGACATCTGGAGGTATCCATGGCTAAGTATGAACGTCGTCCCGAGGCCATAGCAGCACTCACGCCCGAGCAGTATTATGTTACGCAGGAAAGCGGTACAGAACGTCCTGGGACCGGAGGCTACCTTGGCAACAAGGATCCCGGTATCTATGTCGACGTTGTGACCGGAGAGCCGTTGTTTGCGTCGTCTGACAAATATGACAGTGGCTGTGGCTGGCCCAGCTTTACTAAGCCGATTGATACGACCCACGTCACCGAACACCGTGACGCAACCCACGGTATGATCAGAACCGAAGTTCGATCGTTACATGGTGATAGCCATCTGGGGCATGTGTTTCCAGATGGACCGCGTGACCGCGGTGGACTGCGATATTGTATCAATTCTGCCAGCTTACGGTTCATCCACCGCGACGATATGGCGGACACAGGATATGGGGTATTTATTGATCAGGTGGAGGATCTGACATGATGGAACGAGCTGTTTTGGCTGGTGGCTGCTTTTGGGGCGTTCAAGATTTGATTCGTAAATTGCCGGGCGTGCATTCCACCAGCGTTGGCTACACCGGTGGCGATGTACCAAACGCAACCTATCGAAATCATGGTACTCATGCTGAAGGCATCGAAATTATCTTTGATCCGTCAGTTATTAGTTATCGTCGGTTGCTGGAATTCTTTTTCCAAATTCATGATCCCACCACTTTGAACCGGCAGGGTAATGATCGCGGCCTAAGCTATAGATCTGCGATTTATTATGAAAACTCGGGGCAAGAACAATGCGCGCGTGACACAATTGCGGATGTTGAAGCATCGGGTATCTGGCCGGGTCGGGTTGTCACAGAGCTTGAAGCTGTCGGAGATTTTTGGAACGCGGAACCCGAGCATCAGGATTATTTGCAACGCTATCCTCATGGTTATACCTGTCATTTCATACGCCCCGACTGGGTCCTGCCGCGACGTGCCGCAGAATAATTATATTGGAAGAGCGGTGGTATCTTTAAGATCTTCCATCACAAAACTGGCCGAGACATCGGCCAGCTCTACCCGTGCGATAAGGCGCTGGTAAAACCGGTCATAATCGCCGACATCCCGCACGCGTACGCGCAGCACATAATCCAGATCGCCGCTCATACGATGCGCGCCTTGAATTTCGGGAAACTGTTGGACGGCTGCTTTGAAATTGGCCAACCAGTCTGGATCGTGCCGGTTTGTTCGTACCATGACAAACACTGCCAGACCTAAACCAACGGCGTCTGGATCCAGCAAAGCGACCCGCCCACGGATGACGCCCGCGCTTTCCAATGCTTTGACCCGTCGCCAGCATGCGTTCCGCGACAGATGCACTTGATCTGCCAAAGCATCAACACTTAGCGACGAATCCAGTTGTAGAACATTCAGTATTCGGCGGTCTATTTCATCTATATTTGATGTCATTATCGGGATAAAATCCTGTTTATTTGCCATAATTAGGGACTAATTGGGCAAAAAATACCTGATTATTGCGTATAATTCAAAGTGTATTTCAGGAGATTGACCCCATGCATGCCATACCTCGCTTTATAACTAGCTTTCGTAGCCACCCTGCCTCAGTGGGTGAAACCTATCTGGGCCATATGGGTTTTGCCCTTGGTTTTGCGGGCCTTTTGTTGATGGCTGGTTTTGCGGCGTTGATCCACGCATTCATTCCCCCGCTGTTCGAAACAACGGCCAGCCGCATTACGCTGAAATTGTCAGATCGGTTGCAGTCGCGTCAGTAGTGTGGCGGGCGTTCATCAGTTAGAATAATGCCTCCGCCTCCATCGGCTTCACGGGATGCCTCGCGCTGCATCAACATCGCAACGTGACGATTCAGCTGGTCGATTTCTGCTGTATGACGCACCAGACTTTCGGACAGGTCGTCGACCATCCGCTGAAGATGAGATATTTTTTCTTCGAGAAGTTCTAGATCGTTCATAAGCATAATTCAATTTTGTGATCGACCACGCTTTTGCGAGGTCTTAGGATAACGGCCTATACTGTATGTGCACCAGCCAAAAGGGCTTTTAACGCTTCTAACACCAGCATCCAAGTTTAATGTGCCGCTGCTTGGTAAATCCGGTGTTTGCTGTGTGGGCACTTTTGGGCAGCGTCTCCTTTTGCAAAATTTGCTTCGATGCGCACATCAAACACAGCTGACGCACATCCGAGCAACAGCCGGGCGGTTGCTCCTTTGCGGGTAACGGGTTAGATCAGCGCGCAACGAACAGACCCCCTCTTGCCCGGAGGCCCCGCCATGGCCAAGCAGAAAAAAGCTCCTCGCCCCAAGGCACAGACGCCGAAAGGCTTCCGTGATTATTTCGGTTCCGAGGTGACGCAACGCAATGATATGCTTCAAAAAATAGCCGAAGTGTATCATCGATACGGTTTTGATGCGCTTGAAAGTGCTGGTGTTGAAACCGTTGAGGCGTTGGGAAAATTTCTGCCTGACGTGGACCGGCCGAACGAAGGCGTATTTGCGTGGCAAGAATCAGATGAGGATGGTGCCGGTGACTGGCTTGCCCTGCGCTATGACCTGACCGCGCCTCTGGCGCGGGTTTACGCACAGCACCGCAATGATCTACCAACCCCTTACCGGCGCTATGCCATGGGGCCAGTTTGGCGAAATGAAAAACCTGGACCGGGTCGATATCGCCAGTTCTATCAATGTGATGCGGATACTGTTGGCGCTGCAAGCGTGGCCGCCGATGCCGAGATCTGCGCCCTGCTTGCCGACACACTTGAACAAGTTGGCATTCCGCGTGGCGATTATCTTATTCGGGTCAACAATCGCAAAGTTTTGAACGGAGTGCTCGAGTGCATGGCATTAGATAATGTCGCGCAACGTGATGCAGTCCTGCGCACGATTGATAAGTTTGATAAGGTCGGTGAGGTTGGCGTGCGCGAACTGCTAGGCAAGGGACGTCTGGATGCCTCCGGTGCCTATATAGACGGCGTCGGCTTGTCGCAGGAACAGGCAGATCCGGTTGTCGCGTTTTTGACGTCAGGGGCGGGCTTGCTTGATGCGACGCTGACAAACCTGACCAGTGCTGTTGGCGGCAGTGTCGCAGGGGCAGAGGGGGTCGCGGAACTTCGCCAGATCGCGGAATTGTTGGCTGCTGGTGGATATGGGCCTGACCGGATCATGATTGACCCTTCGGTCGTGCGAGGGCTGGGCTACTACACCGGCCCCGTCTACGAGGCCGAACTGACCTTTGAAATTTTGGATGATAAAGGGCGCAAAAGGCAGTTTGGCTCGGTTGCTGGCGGTGGTCGCTATGATGATCTGGTCAAACGGTTTACTGGACAGGCCGTACCGGCAACCGGTGTGTCTATCGGCGTCGACCGTTTGCTGGCAGCCCTGCGTGAAAAAGGCAGAGCAGACAAAGCCGCGCAAGGGCCCGTTGTTGTTACAGTGATGGATCGGGACCGGATGGCCGATTACCAGACCATGGTGACCGAGTTGCGTCAGGCGGGGATCCGTGCAGAGGTCTATCTTGGGAACCCCAAGAATTTTGGTAATCAGTTGAAATACGCTGACAAACGCGCCGCACCTGTTGCCGTGATCGAAGGTGCAGATGAACAAGCCCAAGGCGTCGTGCAAATCAAGGACCTCATATTGGGCTCCAGATTGGCGGCTGACGCGAGCCTTGAGGAATGGAAAGAACGTCCATCTCAGTACACAGTTCCACGCACCGAACTTGTTACGCGGGTAAAGGAAATTTTGGACCTTTACAAATGACAGATCCATGCCAAATCCGTGCCGAAGCTTTACGATTGCGGGACACGTTCGCTGAACAGGGCGCACAGGTGGTGGAATGTGCGATCCTTCAGCCGGCCGAGACCCTGCTTGATTTATACGGAGAGGACATTCGCACGCGCGCCTATGTGTCGAATGATCCCGCACGTGGTGAAATTATGCTGCGTCCTGATTTTACCGTGCCAGTGGTCCAGATGCATATGACCCATGGGGCGACGCCTGCGCGGTATACCTACGCAGGTGAAGTCTTCCGCAGGCAGGAAGACAATCCCGAACGTCCGTCAGAGTATTTGCAAGTTGGTTATGAGGTTTTTGACAGCTCTGATCCCGCAGCTGCCGACGCAGAGGTTTTTGCAACTCTGTATAATGCTCTGGGCGATATCACGCTACGCGCGGCCACGGGTGATTTGTCTATCCTATCTGCCGCCGTCGCGGGACTTCGTACATCTGACGCGCGCAAGACTGCGCTAACGCGCCATCTTTGGCGACCACGACGGTTCCGAGATTTGCTGGATCGTTATGCTGGCATCAAACCAGTTCCCAAAACTCGAACGACCTTGCTGGCGGAATCCAATCCATTGGGGCATAGCTTTGAAGATATCGGACTGCGAAGTCAGTCCGAAGTTGCGGCACGGATCGAAACACTGCGCGCTGACGCCATAAATGATCCTATTTCCACGATTGAACTTGACCTATTGAATGCACTTTTAAAAGTACGGGAAACCTGTCCTGTTGCGCTGGAAAAATTGCGAGACATTGCGATTGACCTACCATCCATTTCGGGTGCTGTTGATGGTTTAGCCCGGCGGATTGAGGCCATGGCAATGCGTGATCTGCCTTTGGACCAAATCGGGTTTGAGGCCAGTTATGGCCGCACGACGATGGAATATTATGGTGGGTTTGTATTTGGACTGACTGCAAAGAAACATCCGGGGTTGCCCGCGCTTGCGACGGGTGGGCGCTATGATGCCCTGTGTGCGCGTCTCGCCCCCGGCGGGGTCGGTATTCCAGCCGTGGGCGGTGTCTTGCGCCCTGATATTCTTTTGCAAACCCGTGGGAGCGCAGCATGACAATAAAGCTGGGTGTGCCGTCCAAAGGTCGTTTGATGGAAAAGACATTCGCATGGTTCGCCGTGCGTGGCGTGCATTTGTCGCGCACCGGATCAGATCGGGAATATGCAGGAGCCGTGACTGGCGTTGATGGCATAGATCTTGTTTTGATGTCTGCAGCAGAAATTCCGCGTGAATTGGCAGCGGGAAGAATTCATCTTGGTGTGACTGGTACAGATCTGGTCCAAGAAAAGCTTGTTGGCTGGGAACAGCGGGTCAAGCCTTTTGCAGAGCTGGGTTTCGGATACGCAGATCTGATTTTGGCAGTGCCAAAGGCGTGGGTAGACGTTGACACACTGGATGATTTGGACGGGGCCGCTGCCGCCTTTCGGGCTCAGCACGGTTTTCGTATGCGAATAGCAACAAAATATCATCGGTTGGTCCGCGGATATTTACATGCGGCAGGCGTTGCGGATTACCAATTGGTAGATAGTCAGGGGGCAACGGAAGGAACAGTCAAGAATTTGACCGCTGAGGCGATAGCCGACATTACATCAACCGGAGAAACATTGCGGGCAAATCATTTGAAAATTCTGCAAGATCCGCCTGTTCTGCGTTCGCAGGCCACTTTGTTCAAAAGTCGCAATGCTCTGGTGACAGGTTCTGATCGCAACGCTTTAGACGTGCTATTGTCCAAAATTGAATAAAGGTACGCGCATTCGGATCGCCCCATCGAGGGGCTATCCGAATGCAAGCAATCGCAGGTGCAATCGCTTTTTGCTATCCAGACGCCAAAGGTGTTTCTTGACAAGTCTGGTCAGGATGTTTGGTTCTCAGCCACTTTGATTTTGTCTTGGGTTTTTGTGTCAAAGTCGCTTGCATCATGACGTTCCAGCAGTTGTTCTGACGGATCACCTACACCGCGGTTGACCATTCGGCCCCGCTGGACTGGAACACGATCGAGTAACTGTTCTGCCCAACGCCTGACGTTATCATAGCTGTCTACGTCCAGAAATTCGCCGGCATTGTACTGTTTGCCCAACACAAGATTTCCATACCACGGCCAGATCGCCATATCAGCAATTGTGTAGTCATCACCGATCATGAATTCGCGTGTGGATAAGTTGCGATCCAGAACATCCAACTGGCGTTTGACCTCCATTGCAAAACGGTTGATCGGGTATTCCATTTTATATGGAGCATATGCATAGAAATGCCCGAAGCCGCCACCAAGGTAGGGTGCGCTGCCCATTTGCCACATCAGCCAGCTTAACATCTCGGGTCTTTGATTTAAATTTGATGGCAGGAATTTACCAAATTTCTCAGCCAGATGAATAAGTATTGCGCCAGATTCGAACACGCGAATAGGTGTGGGTCCGGAGCGGTCCATCAGAGCGGGGATTTTGGAATTGGGATTGATGTCTACGAAGCCACTGCCAAACTGATCACCGTCACCGATATTGATCAGCCAGGCATCGTATTCTGCCTCGGATACACCAGCGGCTAAAAGCTCTTCGAACAAGACCGTGACTTTCACGCCATTAGGTGTTCCAAGACTGTAAAGTTGGAAGGGGTGTTTGCCAACGGGTAGGTCCTTGTCATGTGTGGCCCCCGCGATGGGACGGTTGATGTTGGCAAAGGTACCTCCGCTTTGCTGTTCCCATGTCCAGACTTTGGGTGGAACGTATTCGGGTGTGTCGGACATGTGAGACTCCTAATGATTGTTTGTTGTGAGGGCATTATTCAAACGCGGTCTGGAAAGACATGTAGTAAAGTCATCACCAGACACCAGTCCTAAGCCTGAAGAAAAAAACATGTTATGCGAAAAAATGTCATATTTGTCCTTTGGAAGGCCGCTTGATTTCACGGAAATATGAGATTTCGGAGGATCAGATTACGATCATGATGATTGATTGACCTATCACGCAACATTGAGACTTCCACAATGGATGGTAAGATAGTCCAATGGAATAGCCAGGAAATTTGACTAGGGATAATAGTTGGTACAGACAACTGGGTCGTATTCCAAAATAAGATATTAATTTCAGGAGCCTAAGAATTTCAAGGGAATCTATGTTTTTGGAATGTGTAGAATAGCAATATGAAGAATATTGAGGCGATATGCTTGTGGGTGATCCAAAAAATATCTTAGTGTCTTTGAAACTAGTTCAAAATGCATATTGGGCCGAAAGTATTGAATTTTGGATATTAGACAGCATTTGAAGCACGGTTCAATAGATGGGGACAGAAATCATGAATAGCTGGATCATATTTGAGTGAATATTGAATGATACGAACATTCCTGTCGGTATTATTTTTTGTCATTATAAAATGGTCAAGAAATTATTTTCCTGAAACCTATTACTATAACCCTATCTGTTTACAATCGGACGTTAGATAAACGTCAACGGCAACTAGTGCATTCGCCAAAACATAAGATGTCCGATCCAGCCTCTTGTGTTGACCTAGCCATCTGAAGAGTTGTTTGTAATTGCACCCGTAGCGCTCAATATCGCATCGACTAGCTTTCCTACCCCTGAGAATGGGACCGGAATTTATGTATACTGTTCACGAACCGTTGTTTCAAAAGTAAAGGTTGCGGCACCTACGGAAGCGAAAGTACCACCTACCGCGCTCTCTTCAGTCGATGCGTTCATTTTTGAAATCTGGTCTAAATTTTTTTTACAACTACTATCGTCAGGTATATTTTTGTGATCACTTGGGCAGCAACAATAACGCATGGGAATTCAATGCTGAATCCACCCGACTGAAGAAGCGGTGGATCGGAAAAACAGGATGGCCTGTAAATCCCAGGACTAGGTAAAGTAAACCCAACAACCTCGCCGCAAAGCTGGAGGTAACTTGGTGCTCAGCTCAATGGCAGTCCTAAAATAGGTTCAGGATAATGGCATCGATTGGCATTACATTCAGCCAGGCAACCCGACGCAAAACGCGTTCATTGATAGCTTCAACGGGAAACTACAAGATGAATGCTTGAACGAAACACTATTCAGTTCAATGACAGATGCCCGTGAGGAATTGAACAAATGGCAGGAGGACTACAATCATCAAAGACCACATTC
>JAQXDR010000051.1 GCA_029251265.1 Pseudoprimorskyibacter sp.
AATTTTTCCATGTATTTGATGGACACAGGGAAACGACGACGCCAAAACCCCGCAGGGCCACACCGCCGTTCATTTTCTTGTTGCAGGCGCATCGCCTGCTGTGTCATCTACTGGTCACCAAGGATGTGGCAGTGGATGTCACTTGAAAGGCCCCTTGCTCGCCAAAGCGGGGGCTTTTCATTACGCAGCGGTGATACTTGGGTCTACACGCTGCGCGTTCAGGTAGGCGTTTAGATCACTGCCGTGATAAGCAATGCGCCGTCCTATTCGCAAAAATGCCGGTCCGCGCCTGCGGTGCCGCCATTGTGCGAGTTTATCCCCCGTACCTAATAGTCGGAGTTCGGTGTCTTCGGGAAAGTACAGTCGGTCGTTTTCAAAGACCTGCCTCATGTATGAACCTCCTATGATTGCGTTCGTGTGTAAGGAGGGATAGCAATTTGATTCGGATTATCCATACCAACACTGTCTTTTCAGACGCACAAGCCGGACGCAGAAAAATTTGCGCGCCGCGCAACAAAGTAGTTTAATTACAGATTCCTGGCGCCTATTTTGTTTTCTAGTGAAACGTATTTTTATGGTGAGGTTTTCTGAGCTTGTTCAGTATTTTGACCAATGCAATGCTGCCTTAAATACTCTCTAAAGTTACCGTTGTAAGTTTTAGGATTTGCGTTTCATGCAAGTAAAAGTGGTATTTTGATGATGATAAATTGGCAATGATGACTGAAAATTTGAGTTTTTGATGCTCGCCGCAACCACTTTGGCAATGTCGCACGTGAAAAACCTGCACAGATCAAGGATGTACTTTGGTCACATGATCGCTCCAGGCCGCCATCAGAATCGCGCGTCGCTCAAGCAAATCGGATCTTGCATAAGCTCGCTCAACATCTGTCCCAATCTGATGCGCCAACGCTGTCTCTGCCACCTCGCGTGGTGCGCTGGCTGTCTCTGCGGCCCAGTCACGGAATGAGCTGCGAAAGCCATGTACCGTGATGTTACCCTGCCTCATACGTCGCAAGAGCATCAGCATCGACATGTTGGACAATGGTTTGTGGCGTTTTTGACCTTCGAACACATAGGTTGATGCAAAGGCCTGCATTTGCTCCAGGATATGCAGCATTGCGTCTGTCAAAGGCACACGATGGATCACGCCACCTTTCATGCGCGAAGCCGGAATGGTCCACAGGCGCGCGCCCATATCAATTTCCTCCCAGGTCATCTCCAACACTTCAGAAGTACGGCACGCCGTCAGGATGGTAAATTGCAGTGCCTTGGCAGCTGTCGCGCTGCGCTGGTCCAGTTCTGCATAAAAAGCGGGTACATCCTGCCACGGCATCGCGTCGTGATGGTCCACTTTGACTTTGACCTTTGGTAGAACGCCCGCGTCTTTAATTGCGGTGACCGGATTTTCACCGGAGCGAAACCCGTTCGACCGCGCTACGTCCAACACCGTTTTGATGCGTTGCGCCAATCGCCGAGCGGTCTCGTGTTTGTCTGTCCATATCGGAGACAGGCACATCAGCACCTCGGGTTGGCCAATGCTGTCAATTGGCATCCGCCCGATTTTGGGAAATGCATAATCGCGAAGGGTGTTGATCCATTGCTGCCCGTGTTTTGGGTTTTTCCATGTGGGCAGGCGGTCAATGTGGACCTGGCGACTCATACCTTCAAAGGTGGGAATGTCTCGGTTCGCGTTGTATCGCGGGTTCAAGCCGGATTTTGCCATGCGGCGATACTCTAACGCGCGTTCACGGGCCTGGTTCAGCGTGACCACATCTGCGCCACCCAAGCCAAAGTCCGTGCGGAGTGGCGCACCCTTGGCATTTTTTTGCCCTTTGACGGTAACGCGTACGATCCAACGTCGCGCACCTGACGGGTCTACGACCAAATAAAGACCCGATCCGTCGCCATGTCGCCCGGGTCCAAGATTCTCAACCAGTTTTTTTGTGAGCTTGCCACTAAGTGCTGCCACCAGAAATACCACTTTTCATACCACGCAGTGAACATATAC
>JAQXDR010000142.1 GCA_029251265.1 Pseudoprimorskyibacter sp.
ATTGCTCGAAATTATCATAAGGGCTCTCGATAAGACTGTTCATGGCTTTGCTACCTTACTGGTTGCATAATCATTGCCGTCTGTTCCACAACTTGTCTTGATACTATTTTGTGACTCACAAAAAATTAACGGTTATAAGTTTGTAAGACCTAGGGTGTGTCGCAAAAAGATGCATCCAAACGTAGTTGGATTCCCAAAAATATGTCTGATTTAGTATGTTGCCTGTGGTGTCACGCGGGAGCCTTAAGTTCGCATGTGTCTGGGCAGATGTTTATCAGGTAGGATTTCATACCGGGAAATGATCGGGATTTTATGAGCAAAGCTAAGTCAAAGACGCCCTGATTGCGGAATTGGCTGCATCATTCGCACATATCGTTTGTTTGTGCATGCGCTCTATTGGCAACCCGAATCTGAACGGTATTTCTGGGTTTGAATAGACTTGAGCGATCAGTTTCAGGCACCGTTCCCAGTATATTGAAGGTCGACGGGCATTATTGAACCTGTTAAAAAGGCAACCTGTTTTTCGATACCACCGTGTAGAACGTATACTTCGGCGGTAACTACCAACAAGCGCCGGCCTGCTCGCAATACTTTGCCATGTGCGATAAGATAGTGACCGACCGCGGGCGTAAGCAGGTGAATTTTCATCTCTGTTGTAACAACTTCCTGGTCGTCAGGTACTTTTGTAAGGGCAGCGTAACCTGCTGCACTGTCACCGATCGCAAAACTTAAACCTGCATGAGCGGCACCCTGTTGTTGGCACGTTTCTGGCCTGATAGGAGCTTTAATTGTCGTGTGGCCTGGAGCAACATGGGTGAGAGTTGCGCCAAGTGTTGACATCATACCCTGACGGGCGAAGCTATCGTAAATCCGTTTCATTGCTGTACCATTCTACTGCACGTCTATGGTTGCAAGTCGAATGCAGGAATGGCGCAAGGGCGTTGCCCTGTCAGGATTGCCTTTGCCTCCGTGTGCATCATGCGACGCAAAGTCTGCGACTCGCAAAATAACCCTCCGGTGTAGGTGCCATATGCTGGTAGGATCAGCCGTGATTGGTCCCACAAAAAACAGGGGCGACTTATCGTCCGCCCACGCAGTTTCAAACGCACTTTGGGATGGTAGTGGCCTGAAATTTCGCCAGTATCATGCGTGGCGATATGCCGTAGTTTCAGATGGTTTATCGAAAGCTCTGCAAGGTGTTCACCGCCCAAAGCAATAGGGCCAGGATCATGGTTGCCTTCGATCCAAGTCCATTTGACCCCAGCCTGTAGCCGGATCATCCATTCAAGGTCATGCTTGGGAAGAAAATACTCGAGTCTTGGCGCGTCAAAGCTATCCCCCAAACATACGACGTGAGCAGGCGATGTTAATGCCATGTCGGCATCAAGCCGTTTCAGCGTTTCCCGCGTTTCGTAAGGCGGAAGTAGCGCTCCCCCGTACTGGCCTTGTCTTGCAGATTTTCCAAAGTGCAAATCAGATACGATAAGGGTTGATTCTGTCGGCCAGAATAATGCCCCACTTGGTAAAGCGATGAAGCCTTCAGCACAGAATTCAAAGGCAAATTTGTCCATGCCGTATTCTAATCGGTGCTAAAGTCTTTCACAATATATGGATCTTCATCCAGCTGATGCAGGCTCTTTCTTAGAGTTTTCCGCATATATCATCAATGGTGCAGCATCAGAGGCGGCCGCTTCTTCGTTGACGACAATCTCGGTCACATCGTCCATGCCTGGCAGCTCAAACATTGTGTCCAAAAGGATATCCTCAAGAATCGACCTTAACCCACGCGCACCTGTTTTTCTTTCGATGGCCCGCTTTGCAATAGCGCTCAGCGCTTCGTCAGTGAAGGTCAGCTGCGTGTCTTCAAGTTCGAAAAGTCGTTGATATTGCTTCACAAGAGCGTTCTTCGGTTGCGTTAGAATGATGATCAGTGCGTCTTCGTCCAAGTCTTCCAAGGTCGCAATAACAGGAAGGCGGCCGACAAACTCAGGGATAAGGCCAAATTTGAGGAGATCTTCCGGTTCCAAATCACGGAACACTTCGCCGATATTGCGTTCATCTTTATCGCGGACATCAGCGGCAAAACCCATTGCAGAGCCTTTCCCACGCTGAGAGATGATTCGGTCTAACCCCGCAAAAGCTCCGCCGCATATGAACAAGATGTTCGTAGTATCCACCTGGAGGAATTCTTGCTGGGGGTGCTTACGTCCACCTTGTGGGGGGACGCTCGCCACTGTGCCCTCCATCAACTTTAGCAGTGCCTGCTGAACACCTTCTCCTGAAACGTCACGCGTTATAGATGGGTTTTCAGATTTACGGGTGATTTTGTCTACTTCGTCAATATAGACAATTCCACGTTGCGCTCTTTCGACGTTGTATTCACTGGCTTGCAAAAGTTTGAGGATGATATTTTCAACGTCTTCCCCAACGTACCCTGCCTCAGTGAGCGTTGTTGCATCTGCCATTGTAAACGGCACATCAAGTATCCGTGCAAGTGTTTGTGCCAACAGCGTTTTACCACATCCGGTTGGTCCAATTAGTAGAATATTGGACTTAGCCAGTTCGATTTCGTTTGATTTCTGGCTGTGGTTCAGTCGTTTGTAGTGGTTGTGTACGGCAACTGACAATACGCGTTTGGCGACAGACTGACCTATGACGTAGTCATCAAGAACGCCACATATTTCGCGGGGAGTGGGTACGCCATCCGACGCTTTGAGGCCAGTGCTTTTGGTCTCCTCCCGAATGATATCCATGCAAAGTTCGACGCACTCATCGCAAATGAACACGGTTGGACCAGCGATCAGTTTCCTTACTTCATGCTGACTTTTCCCGCAAAAACTGCAGTAAAGGGTGTTCTTGCTGTCACCACCGGAATTCGTTGCCATTGCTTACCCTTTCAGGCTGCGGTTTTGTTTGCGCAGATGCTGGTGCATCTAACCGCCACCATAGACTTTAAGATTAGGGCAGCAGAATGCTAGGGACAATCTCAAAGTTGTCTCTTGCATGATGTGCCGCCCCAGTCATTATGCTTCGTCGTCTGAAATCACACGACTTGTCAGGATTTCATCAATCAGACCCCATTCTTTGGCATCCTCTGGTGACATGAAATTATCCCGTTCTAGGGCAGCCTCGACTTTTTTAAGCGTTTGGCCAGTATGTTTGACATAAATCTCGTTCAAGCGCCGCTTCAACTTCAACGTTTCTTCAGCATGTATCATGATGTCTGTCGCCTGACCCTGATACCCGCCAGAGGGTTGGTGCACCATGATACGACTGTTCGGCAAAGAGTAACGCATGCCGTTGTCACCTGCAGTTAGCAAAAGCGATCCCATTGATGCGGCCTGCCCAATCACCAATGTGCTGATTTTGGGCTTAATGTACTGCATCGTGTCATAGATCGACAATCCAGAGGTCACAACGCCACCTGGGCTATTGATGTACATTGAGATTTCTTTTGACGGGTTCTCTGCTTCAAGATGCAACAGCTGCGCCACGATCAGCGATGACATGCCGTCGTGAACCGGACCATTCAGAAAAATCACCCGTTCTTTCAGTAACCGTGAAAAGATGTCGTAGGCCCGTTCCCCCCGACTGGTTTGTTCAACCACCATGGGTACGAGCGTGTTCATATAGAATTCTTGAGGATCTCTCATGTTCGCCTGCCTATCAGCCTGTGCCGAACTTAATCGTACACCTGTTAAAGGAGTCTTAGTGGCGGCAATATAGGGCTGCAAGGGGCCGAGGACAAATTGATCCCCTGTCTATCGTTCACTTTTTTGCGCGTTCCATTCTTTGAGAGAAAGCATAAGGCAGGATTTGCTAGCCGAAACCTGATTCGCCAGGACGTGTTCTTTGGTATTAAGTTTTTGTTCTCTGTGGTAGATTGGTGCCAGTCTTTCGTCTGAAACTGCAGTGCTTCAGCCCGTTGTCGTGTCGATAAAGTGGGTGACGCCATCCAAATCATAGACCGTGAGAAGTACTTCGATGATGGGTTCAAGACAACTGAGAAGAACCGGTTTGGCTGTGTTTGTGCCAATTTTCAGGGGGGCGGGAACTGCATATGCGGACACCTTGAACGCCTTTTTGGCTTGGGTTTGAAACAGGTCACGGCATTCAAAGCGATCATACGCAGCCTCGCGCAAATCCAGCGATTTCCAATTCGGCTGCACCGGGGTCAAAAGCCCATCTATCGTGCTGGTCTTGTCAGGAATTAAGGTGAAAAAATACGTATTTTAAGCGTGTGTTCATTGGTCATATTTAATCTGCACCAGATGTTTATGACGAGGCCAACAGATTTCATCGTAATAAAATAGCAAGCTTCTACCTGGGATTTTGCTTTCAGCGTTCCTGCTTTTTTTTGCCCATACGTTCCCTCTTATTTGAAGTCTCGGTATAGTTGCCAAAGCGCCCCCAAGAAGCCGACAGTCTATATGAACTAGGCCTGCC
>JAQXDR010000157.1 GCA_029251265.1 Pseudoprimorskyibacter sp.
AACGGGTTCTACAATCCGCGCCGACACCACTCAGCATTGGGCTGGAAAAGCCCCGTCGCTTTCGAAAGGAAAGTGGCTTAAACGAGCACTTGGGGCGGCACGAAACCGTGACAGGTCCAGTCCGAATCTAGAAAGTTACGGGTCGCTTTACACAGCCCAGTGTCAGTGTTTGTCATCACCACCGACTGAGCAGTGGGCCAGTCGCCTCTGGTGAAGATACGGGCAAAAGCTTCGAAGGCAACTACTGATATCGCGACCCTTTCCTCTGCAGAGTACGACTCCGCCAACTCAATACTAACGCAAGTTGAATCATCATATCGTAAACCGACAACGCTTTTGGCGAGTCGCCATTTAGATGCAGCACCCTGTATTCCGTTGACCCTTGCTTTTTCCCTTCCTGGATCATCCTCGACCAAAGTATCACTAAATTGCTGAAAGAAACTCGGGCACCCGTTGCATAATCTTATTGATGTACACGGCAGTGTTAGTCCTTAGTCGTTAGTTGAGGTCAATTTTACGGGCATGATGGCAGTTGCACTAAGTGCTGCGAACCAAAATCTAGGCGATAAAGGCATTCCGCAAATTCCTGATAACGGTCGTTTTAGCGTCTCATCACCTTGATGTTGAGAACCACTGACATACTCACTTTCCAGCCTCTCAACGCTCATCACCATAACTTCTTTTCCCAAAGATAATACGATGAGTTGAGTTTTGAAAATCGAATGAGATGCAATGCTGATCGGATATACGAGAGTTTCAACGCATGATCAGGCCCTAGGTTGGCCATATCAAGCTGCTCCAAAGCCAGGCGTTTCTGGTACAGGCCTATCCGCAGCAAACCCATGAAATGCTATTCAGTGGCCAGTGGCCTGTTTTCCGTGTCTTTGTTGGCGGGTCCGACCGTGTCACCGAAAGACTAGGCGTCGTCGCTTTGACCACAAACCTCCCACGTCGCACCCGGCCCAAAACCTATTATACTGGGTTCAACGGACGCCTCAGGTTGCGCTCATGGTGCCAAAGCAAAACGTTGCTGGAAAGGCACCATGGGCCCTAGACCAAGATAAGCCCTACAGAGCCTCAATTGCATCTATCGTGTATGAAAGGCTCGCTTCTGATACGCCGTTAAAGAAGTACGTGGCCACGCTTTCTAATCCTGCAAATTTCAATGCTCCGTTAGCTTGGACTTCATCAAAATCATAGATGCGTAATGTCACGCCAGATGCCCCGTTGGTGACATCCAAAACAGCATTTTCTACAAAGATATCGAATTCGGCGTCGGTCAGATTTGAACCACCGTTTTCTACCAAGACCTTCAAGATGACCTCATCTTGGCTTGGGTTAAAATTCAAAACCTCAAAGTCACCTTCCTGAACAGACAGGAATTCAAAAGTATCAGCGCCATCGCTTGCGTATCTGGTTTCTTTGCTATTGCCGAAGTTCACTGGTTCGGAGGTCAAAGAGTTGAATGGGGCAAATGACCTTTGCGCTGAATTCCATTCGCTTGCATTAACATCCTGAAGGAAAACGGTGGCGCTGTAGTTACGGATATCTGCAGCATTGCCGCCGACATAGCCCGCACCGACGACGGTGCCAGCATCAAAATGGAACACATCAAGAAATTGGGATTCCTCACCAAATTCAAGGGTATCACCAGATGCTCCGGATTGGAAATCTACAACGATATCATGACCCTGCACGCCGCCTATGGTCCAAATTGCAAAGGTATCCTGACCAGAGCCACCAACCAGCGTGTCGTTCCCTTCCCTGCCTTGCAGCGTATCATTCCCGACTTCGCCGTAAATCATGTCATTGCCGCTGCCACCAGAGATATCATCATCATTGGTGCCGCCGAGGATGACATCATCGTCACTGCCGCCGTCCAGATCATCGTCTCCGCTGCCGCCAATGATATAATCATCGCCTTTTTCACCGTCCGCTCTGTCGTCACCTCCCAAAAGGAAAATAAGATCAGAGCTGTCAGTGCCCTCTATAGTTTCGTTTCCACTGGTCCCCTGTTCCGTATTCACGAAGCTAAATTGACTGCTGTCTGGCGGTGAGGTCATCACCGGTTGGTAGGCATCAGTGAATGTATTTAGGCTGATGGGTGTGATCACATTACCACCGGAACCTCCTGATCCACCGGAACCTCCTGATCCACCGGAACCGCCAGACCCACCGGAACCGCCGGACCCGCCAGAGCCACCTGATCCACCTGACCCACCTGATCCACCGGACCCACCAGAGCCACCTGATCCACCTGATCCACCGGACCCGCCTGAACTTCCAGAACCTGAGCTTCCGTGTTGCGATCCCGAATACCCAACGATGATGTCATTCAGATCTACTTTGGCCAGAGTTTTCTTTTCCAGTGTTAGGCTGGTCGAGTAATTGGATTTCGCCGAGTAGGACCCAGATCCATCATATCCAATCCCGATCAATACCGACCCTTCTAACTGAACCACGCGGATATCCGACGTCAGCGAAGAAATGGATTCTCCGCTTTCCGCAGTGATAAACACATTGTCATTATCGAGGATGTCATAATCCAGAATGGTGTCGTGTTGTCCTTTGCTGGCCGACCATGTGATGTAGATTTCGTCAAAACCATAGCCGGATTTTATAGTATCATTGCCATATCCGGCGTGGATGACGTCATTTCCATATCCGCCATCGATCGAATCAGACCCGTCGAACCCGTAAAGCGTGTCATGGTCGTCGCCACCACGGATACTGTCAGAAGAGCTGCCGCCGTGTACAAGGTCGCTGCCTTTTCCACCCCAGAGGTAATTTGATCCATCGCCGCCGTAGACGCTATCGTTTCCGTCCCCGCCATACATAAGATCATCGCCGCTTTCACCGTAGATGGTGTCGTTGCCAAATCCGCCGGTAACGGTGTCGTCTCCCTGACCACCCCAAACAGTGTCTTCACCACTGCCGCCGTGAACAAGGTCATTGCCTTCGTTTCCATAGACACTGTCATCGTTGGCGCCCCCGGTGACCAAATCGTCTCCGGTGTGGCCGTACACCACGTCGTTGCCTTCGCCACCATGCGCCGTGTCGTCGCCATCGCGACCCTGCAAGGTGTCGTTGCCTTTCCCTCCTGTTAGGCGATCATTGCCGATTCCAGCATCCACGCTGTCGGCATTGTCGCCAGCGTCGAGACGATCATAAGCGCTTCCGCCTAGGAGAGTGTCATTTCCGGTGCCACCTGACGCGCGGTTTACGCCGTTGCCCAACGTAATGTGATCATGACCGTCACCACCGTCGATCCGGTCGTTGCCATTTCCTGCTTCAAGAGTGTCAGAGTTGATGCCACCAGCGATATAATTATTGCCTTCGCCAGCGTTGATACTGTCGGATCCGTCGCCTCCGGCAATCCAGTCATTCCCGGACTGACCAGAGATTGTATCGTTACCGGTCCCTCCTGTGATGGAGTTGTCGCCAGAACCGCCATAGACAATATCGTTACCTGCGCCACCATGCATTGTATCATTGCCGGTACTGCCGGTCAGACTGTCATCTCCAAATCCACCGGTGACAACATCGTC
This sequence comes from Pseudoprimorskyibacter sp., assembly GCA_029251265.1. Classification (GTDB taxonomy): domain Bacteria; phylum Pseudomonadota; class Alphaproteobacteria; order Rhodobacterales; family Rhodobacteraceae; genus JAQXDR01. The sequence continues at coordinate 3,549 of JAQXDR010000157.1, forward strand.
TCCGTCGCCGCCGTGAACGGTATCAAGACCATATCCACCATTTAGTGTATCGTTACCGCTGCCACCAGCAATGGAATCGTCATCGTTGCCACCATTGCCGATGTCGTTACCATTCCCGCCCAGTACGGTGTCGTTGCCGTCGCTGCCCGAGATCGAGTCATCCCCGTCATCACCAAAGAGGCTGTCGTTACCGGTGCCACCTGAAATCTTGTCATAGCCTTTCCCGCCAAGGATCGTATCATTGCCTTCCTGACCGTTCAGAGTGTTTTCGCCTGGGGTAAAATTATCCGAGCTAAGATCAGGGTTGTCATAGGGATCGCCCCGGATTGAGTCGTTTCCGGTTCCACCGTTCAGCTTGTCATTGCCAGTGCCACCGCGCACCGTATCGTTGCCCCCATTGGCATTGACGACAACGTCCTCACCATTTGGGAACGCGCTGGACACTGTGATGGATTCACTCGCATCAGTCCCTTTGATTGTTTCCGGCGCGCCAGTCGCATCCAAGACACGTTCTTCCAACATCCAACGGTCAGCAAGGGCGGAAAAGACGGTCAGGTCCAACTTGGCTTCGGGTAAATTGATCTTGTCAGTCATGTCCGACGGCCTTCTCTATCAGAACCTCGGTGGGCAGCTTTCCCGAGGCACGTGTTAAAATACACAGACTTTGACGCACGCCTCTCTGTGCCGACGGTCACAGTGTCCTATAGACGTGACGCGGCCCGAATACGGCGAACAAAAGGATGTCCAAGACATAATAAAACATCTAAATTCGGACAAAAGTTGACGTAATAGCGACGAAAAGTCGACCTAACTAAACTTTATTAAAGACGATGTGAAAAACGATATAAATTATTTTAGTATAATTTTCAGATGGTTATATTTTGGTTGAATGAGCGCGTTTGTTGCGTCTGCCAAAGGCGCTCTGCCGCCATTTGATAAAATAAGGGAATAAATTTGTATTAATTAGGTGATGTGCCTCCTAATTCGTGATTTCCAAACTGGATTGTATCGAATAGTTCAACAATCATCCAAAAGAGTGATCTTGCTGGTGTCTGCCATCATATTGCCTTGATTTGCGCGGTCGAATCGTAGGTAGGCCAAACCGATATCGCCCACACGGCTTGTCAGCTGGCCTGCGGCCTTTTCGTTGACGATAATATCGCTGCCCACTGGTGCAGGGCCATCGATGGCCACGCGGGCCAATCCCTTGCGAAGGGTTGTCTTATGCTTCATTCGAGCGGTGACCTCTTGGCCCACATAACACCCCTTTCGAAAATCCACTCCGTTAAATCGTTCAAACCCCATTTCCAAAATAAAGCTGTCGGGGGTCAGGTCACGTGTTGCTTCTGGTAGGCCCAATGAGACACGCAAACCCGCCCAGTCGTGGGTGTCGTGATCACGCCCGTCATATGCACGCCAGCCCATATCTGGATGACGCGGATCAGCAAATGCACCGTCTGGGGACGGCCCCAAACCGCGTGCAACACTTAAATCAGTCGATATGATCTGCACGTCAGACCGCAGCCGATACATGTTCAGGCGCGTCTGAACACCCGCTGCCAAAACCTCGGGCAGATCGATCAAGATCGCATCTTCATCTGGCACAAGAAAGAAATCGGCCAGATACTTTCCCTGTGGTGTTAGCAAAGCGGCGTAGACAAGTCCTGTATCCAGTCCTTTGACATCGTTCGTCACCAGATCCTGCAGGAACTTTGATCGGTCAGAGCCGGTAATGCGCAACACGCGGCGAGGTAAATCAACCATGGCATGGACTCCCCATTGCATCCACTTGCTACATATAGGACTGCTGGGCGCAAACAAGAGGCGTCCTGTTTAGCTATGCCAGCACCTATCTCGGTTATTATGCCTACACGAAATGCGGCAGACGTTATGCCCGCCGCCATTGCCAGCCTGATGGAAGGACTTGAGGCCGGAATTTTGCGAGAGCTTATTGTGAGTGACGGCGGATCCAGCGATGCCTGTGAAGACATAGCCGAGGCCGCAGGCGCAACCTTTATCTCTGGCAATGCATCGCGTGGTGGGCAGTTGCGGCGCGGGTGTGCCACCGCACGGGGGGACTGGGTAATGGTAATACATGCAGACAGCCGGTTGCAGCCGGGATGGACGAAGGCGGTAGATACGGCCCTGCAGTCACCGTCCGCTGCATGGCATTTCCGCTTGCAATTCGACGTATCGGGTGCTGCCGCAGGGTGGGTTGCAGGCTGGGCCAACTGGCGGTCACGCGCCTTGGGGCTGCCTTACGGGGATCAGGGGCTGCTGCTGCCGCGCGTGCTTTACGACTCGGTTGGCGGGTATTCGGATATACCGCTGATGGAGGATGTGGCTTTGGCCAAAGCCCTCAGGGGACATCACAGGCAACTGTCCGCCCGCATTGAAACGTCTGCCAGCCGGTATCAAAAAGACGGATGGGCACGGCATGGCGCACGCAACATCTGGCGTTTGATGAAATATAATCTTGGCGCCGCGCCGGCAGATTTATTCCGGAACTACGATCATCGCGACTGACAAAATGAGCAAAGATCGGGACACAACTTTGGTGTCTTATTCCTGCGACTGCATCCGCCAGAGTGCAGCGTAGGTGCCATTTTGCTCTAGCAGCTCGGCATGTGTGCCGCGCTCTGTTACGCGGCCTTTGTCCATAACGTAAATAGTATCCGCCCCGCGGATTGTTGACAGCCGATGCGCAATTACCAGCGTGGTGCGACCCTGGGACAAAGCATCCAACGCCTTCTGCACCAGAGCCTCGGAGCGCGGATCAAGCGCGCTGGTGGCTTCGTCCAGCAACAATACCGGCCGATCGCGCAGAATGGCCCGCGCAATCGCCACGCGCTGTCGTTGCCCACCCGACAATGTCGATCCTCGCGGCCCTGCGGGACTGTCTATACCGTGTTCGAGCCTTGGTAGGAAATCTTCAACATGCGCCGCCTTTAGGGCCGAGGTGAGCTGCGCGTCGGTCGCATCCTCGCCTAGCAAAATATTATCGCGAAGGCTTTCATCAAAAAGCAGAGCATCCTGACTGACCACGGAAAATAATTCGCGTAAATCCGACAAACGCATTTGATCCACCGGTGTTTCGCCTACAAGAGCCTGCCCGGAATCGGGGTCTACCAGACGTGTCAGCAGGTTAAATACGGTTGATTTTCCTGCTCCAGACGGACCGACAAGCGCGGTTGTTTGACCAGCCTTTGCCGTCAAGGTCAAACCGTCTAGGATCTGTGTATCGCCATAGTGCAGGCTCACGTCCCGCAGGACGACATCAGGCACGCCCTCGGGGGGCGCTAAGGGTCGTGCGGGGTCTTTGATTTTCGATGAAACAGACAAGATGTCCCGGATCCGTTCAATGCCGGGGGCTGCCGTCTGCCAAACGCCCGACATCGCACCCAGTCTGCGAAGGGGTTCAAAGGCCAGCCCGATCGCCGTAAAAAAGGCCATGAAATCGCCGACTGTTTTTTCACCCGCCAGGATGTCCGAAGCCCCAAGAAACATAACGCCCAAAAAACCAATACCGGACATGATATCGATCAGTCCGGGAATCAGTGCAGCGCCTGCGATGGTGCGCACTTCGGTGCGAATGCGCTCTTGGGTCAGATCATCGTAACGGCGCAACTGCAAATCTTCGATCCGGTTCAGTTTGACTGGCACGATCCCGTGAAAGACCTCGTCGAGGCGTGTCGACATGCGCGCGGCGATAACACGCGCGCTGCGGGCATTCCCACGGATCATACGCTGAATGGCCCATGCCGGGGCGATCAGCAGTGGCACCCCGACCAAGGCAGTGACTGTCCATGTCCAGTCGATCAGAAAGGCGACCCCGAACAGCGATATCAAAGCCGCAATATCGCGTATCGCGCCTGTCAGGATTTCGTTCCAGACCCGGGCAACGACGGTTGTATCTCCATCAATCCGCTGCAATAGCGCACCCGGAGGGTTGCTTTGATGAAATCCGCTGTCCAAGGTCATAAGATGGCCCAGCATATCACTGCGCATCTCGCCCATGACATGCTGCGAAATATGGCCCAGCAGGGTTTTTTGCAAAACTCCAGCAATGGCACGGGTGGCAAATACGGCAAAGACCAGCAGCGCAACCCACCCTAACGCCGAGGCGTTACCGCCGACAAAAACATCGTCGAACATGGGTTTCATCATATAGCTCAGCGCGCCAAACATTGCGCCTTCCATGACCATCAACAGAGTTGCCGCCAACAGCCATCCTGCGCGCGCGCGTAAGTAATGCCGCCAAAGCCACGCGATCAACCCCTTGGTCGAGGCCGATGTGTCAGTCATACTGCGTCCTCCCAAAGGTCAAACCCGCGCCTTGCGCTGGCGCTAGGGTGTAGCGACCCAACGACGCGCAAGCAAGCACGCTGGTCGCATTGACGCCAGATACCGCAAGAGTAATGTCGCATCATAATACAGAGCGCACAGGACGTCGCGCAAATCCTGTAAATTCTACACGAGTATCGGAGCCAAGCATGACACTTTCACAAGGACGCAGCTACCTTGCTATTCCCGGTCCATCCGTGATGCCCGAGGCAGTGTTGCGCGCAATGCATCGCACCGCTCCAAACATATATGATGGCGAATTGGTGGAAATGACCCACGGTTTGATCCCAGATCTCAAACGTGTGGCCCGGACGCAGGGTCATGTTGCCATCTACATTTGCAACGGCCATGGCACTTGGGAGGCCGCATTGGCCAACACTGTCAGTCCCGGGGATGCGGTGCTGGTGCCTGCTACGGGTAGGTTTGGGCACGGCTGGGCAGAGATGGCCAAAGCCATGGGCATTGAAGCTAGGATCATTGATTTTGGCCGCTCGTCTTCAGTGGATCCCGCACAAGTCGAAGCCGCTTTGCGTGCAGATACCGAAGGGCGCATCAAGGCGGTGCTCGCAACACATGTCGATACCTCAACATCCATTCTGAATGATATTCCTGCCATTCGCGCAGCAATTGACGCAGCAGGCCATCCGGCCTTGTTGATGGCCGATTGCGTGGCCAGTTTAGGCTGCGATGTATTTGAAATGGACGCATGGGGGGTCGATGTGACGATCACCGCATCGCAAAAGGGTCTGATGGTTCCACCCGGACTGGGATTTGTCTTTTTTTCCGACAAAGCCGCCGCACAAAGGGCCGGCATGGACCGCGTCAGCCCGTATTGGGATTGGACGGCGCGCGCAGCGCCACAGCTCTATTATCAGTATTTTGGAGGCACGGCACCGACGCATCATCTGTACGGTCTGCGCGTGGCCCTCGATATGATCCATGAAGAAGGCATTGAGGCCGTCTGGACACGTCACCAACGGTTGGCCAAAGCCATTTGGGCAGCCTGCGATGTCTGGTCAGAGGGAGGCGCGCTGTCGTTAAACGTCAGCAACCCCGCGCAGCGATCTTGTGCGGTGACATCACTAAGGCTGGCAGACCGGCGCGGGGCTGATCTCAGACAATGGACAGAACAGACAGCAGGCGTTCTGTTGGGCATCGGTTTGGGTATGTCTGATGAGGACGATCCAAATGGCGAGGGGTATTTCCGCTTTGGCCATATGGGGCATGTCAATGCCCATATGGTGCTGGGACTGTTAGGGGTGGTCGAGGCAGGCATGGCAGCCCTTCAGGTGCCTCATGGTCGTGGTGGCACCGCGGCAGCCGCCACGCTTTTGGGTGCTGAAACGATGTCGCGCTAAGGAGATAGGGTGCAGGGGGCAAAGGGGCGCTTACCCATTTTCGGTGCCTTAATAAACCAGCACCTTTGCCACCGACTTACCAAAAAGAAGAAATATGTCCGCAGAAAAAGTCATCAGCATCCCGCGCTAGTTAAATAAAGTTACCCCGATTTTTTCAATGGGGCTAAGTTCTATGGATTTGTCGTCATACGCAAGTTGCGTCTTGTCGTTTGCCAATTGCACATAGGCAGAACCCCTTACGATGATCGTTCTCCAAAGAGAATTGCATGCCCTAATTGACCGCCATCCTGATGTTCAGTTTTGTTGTCGAACTCGGGACACCAATTTCCGCGGATATGCG
>JAQXDR010000162.1 GCA_029251265.1 Pseudoprimorskyibacter sp.
TTAGCGCAATCCGCACCGCATCCTGGCGGAATTCGTCCGTCCGTTTCAGTCCCATAGTCAGTCTCCTTTGCTGCAGTAAATGCTATCAAAGGGGCGGCATCAAACCGCGACAGGTCCAATGTCTGATAACCCGTTCACGCAGGTACAGGACTATGTGAAGGAGCTTCGACGTGCTGGCGAGGCCAGTCGGTTCGACGGGAAAATGATCCGTGCAATCGATCCCGACACGCCATTCATGTGTCAGGTAATTGCTGATGATACCCCAAGCCTGCGTGATGTAATGGATCGATTGAATGGGTTCTACAAGAAAGCAGGGTCAAAGTCATATTACCGCTGGGACAGCCACTTCAGGATTTTTATGGAGGTCACCTCGTATTCCGATCTGATTTCGGGTTCCCAGGGCACGACACGTCGCCTTCTTTGATAAGTTAGGTATTTCACCATGAATTCGAAGCGGAGGTCTTTGCGGAGCTTTCACCATTTGCGCTAACTTAGCTACCCTACCTATGACTAGCTGGCAGTGTTCGATAAAGTGTTGGTACTGAAATCCCAAATGCAGCCGCGATATCGATGGCTGGCGTTCCGACTTTGAACATCGCTTTGGCACCATTAATCTGGTGATCGGTCATTTTACGAGGGCGACCACCAACGCGACCGCGACTCCGTGCTGCCGCAAGGCCAATATTGGTGCGTTCAATCAAAGTGTCACGCTCCAGTTGTGTGAATCGCCCCGGGTCTGTCGGAGACCTATAGCTTCATTTTACGCGACCATATCGAGCATGTCGCGCTGTGCATAGAAGTTCTCTTCAGCCTCTGCTGGTGGGATGTTTCCGATGGGGCCAAGCAGGCGTCTGTGGTTGAACCAATCGACCCATCCGAGGGTCGCCATTTCCAGATCCTGCATGTTGCGCCAAGGCCCCTGGCGATGGATCAGTTCGGTTTTGTAGAGACCGTTAATCGTCTCAGCGAGGGCGTTATCATACGAGTCCCCGACGCTGCCGACCGATGGTTCGATGCCGGCTTCGGCCAAACGCTCGGTATAGCGAATGGACAAATATTGCCCACCGCGGTCGGAGTGGTGGATCCATCCGCTTTCCTGAGCAGGTCGTCGATCATGCAGGGCTTGCTCCAAAGCATCGAGGACAAAGTCAGTCTTGGCAGACCGTGAGACCCGCCAGCCCACGATACGATCGGCGAATGTGTCGATGACGAAAGCCACATACACAAAGCCCTGCCATGTGGACACGTAGGTGAAGTCGCTGACCCAGAGCAGGTTCGGTGCGGGCGCACGGAACACGCGGTTCACCTTGTCACGCGGACAGGGTGCCGCAGTGTCTGGAACCGTTGTTTTAACCACCTTGCCGCGCACCGCACCACGGATGCCGATCTGTTTCATCAACCGTTGCACCGTGCATCTTGCAACCTCAAAGCCTTCACGTTTCAGCTGATGCCACGCCTTGCGCACCCCGTAGACCTGATAATTCTCATCCCAGACACGTTTGATCTCCGGGCACAGCTCTGTATCCCGCTGATGCCGGGCTGAAGCTTTGGCCGGATCAGCAAGGCATGCCAGACGGTGGTAGTAAGTTGACGGCGCGATCGGCAGCACCCTGCAGATCGACTCGACACCGTAAACAGCCCTTTGATCGTCAATGAAGCCGATCATCGCTTGAGTGGGCGGTCGAGTTCCGCCTGCGCAAAATAAGCTGACGCCTTGCGAAGAATTTCATTCGCTTGGCGCAGCTCACGGTTTTCCCGTTCCAGCGTCTTGATGCGATCACGCTCTTCGGTTGTCACTCCGTCGCGCATGCCGCTGTCTTTCTCGGCCTGCTTGACCCATCCGCTTAAGGTCTGGGGAATACAGCCGATCTTGGGTGCAATGGCCGCAATCGCGCCCGCCTGCGTTTCATATGAGCCTTGATGCTCGAACACCATCCGGACCGCCCGCGCCCGGACCTCTGGCGAGTAGCGATTTGCCATTTTGCTTTTTGTCATAACCATCATCCTCACTTAAGTTGATGGTCTCCGACAGACCCGGGGCGATTCA
>JAQXDR010000168.1 GCA_029251265.1 Pseudoprimorskyibacter sp.
GTAGCAGGCAGAGGGCGGTGTGCCAGTCTCAGAGCTGTGCCGCGAACACGGGATGAGCAGCGCAAGTTCTACAAGTCGCGCGCCAAGTGTGGCGGTATGACCCCCGCCATAAAGTTGAAAACGGCCGTGGGAATTGTACGGCTGGACCCCTTTAAAAATCGCGGGCCGCCGTTTTTATGGAAAGGTTGCAAGCGTGTTGTGTTGTATTCAGTATCTTTTAATACCCAAGCGCACAGAGTTATAACGAGATGAACGAGTTGTTTTTAATCGCGAAAAACGTCCTCAGCTTGTGACCATCTCACCATCAGAGGTGTTCAGGTTTCATGCGAACTGTATAGGCTGAAGATTTTCAGACAGCTGAATTACGCGCCGGACAGTGAGCAAATTGCCAACCATCTTTCACAAGATGAGAGCCGTGAGTTAGGTGAAAATCATTTGGTGATACAGAAAAGACGCTTCACGAGCGTTCGAAAACCAAACCTTTCGGGTTTTTTGCAGGGAGGTTCAACGTGTTTTACAGTTCGTTGCGATTAGTCTTCGAACCCTTGATGATAATGTGTCTTTCGGAAAAGGGGGCAGTGTATCAGTTAGGGAATTCGCGGCCACGCAGTGCGATGCGCTTTGCGAGTTGTCCTGATTGAAAACAGCTCGACTGGGCGTTTTAACGCAGGGTGCTCTGCCCCATTCCAAATCATCTGCAGCCAGCCTTCGATTAGCTTGCAATAAGGTCATGCGCTCCCATGGCTTTATGTTTTATGGCAGAAAACAGACAAATAACAACAATACCGCCGCAATTGGTTTCATCGCACATTATGTCAACCTAGCTGATGATATACCGTTTTCTCCGTGGTATCCGGATCTGACAATGTTTGGAAAATTTGATTTTTTTCAAATTATAGAAGGATAACTCACGAAATGCGGATTGGGTTATTGGAAAAGTTTGCAGTCACTTTCACAGTAAAATTGATGTTTTTCATCACAGATCCAGAAGATATTGGCATTGGGAATATTGGAGTAGCCACGGCATTTTCGTTGCTTGTTTGGCTTAATTTTTTTTGACAGGTATTGAGGCGCAACGGGTAAAGACGAAATCAACACGATTTTTTCACCTGCGCAAGGATTGATCATTTCACTCACAAAACGCCAAGAGGTAAAGCATGGGGCATGGTTGGTTTCTCGGTAGATGGTGCCTCTCAGAGCCTGATCGGAAGTGAGTTGAGTGATGTCAGCAGGTTGTGATCCCGTCTGTTGGCGAAGCAAGTGAAGATCGCGATGCCCTGAACTGAAACCACCCAACGACATCATGACCGTATGATGGCGCGATACTTATGTGACTTGACCAATGCAGAATGGGCATCGATCACGCCGCGCCGGCCCTGTCCGAACCGGCTGGGACGCCATCGCCACGTTGATCTGCGCGATGTCTGGGATGTGATCGGCTACATCGCGGCGGCAGGATGCACCCAGTCGCGGATACCCAAGGACTTCCCGCCGGTCTCGACAGTGTGCTATTACTTCTACCGTTGGCGCAACAGTGGTTTGCTGGCCGAAGTCAATCGAGAGCTGGTGTTGATCGTGCGTAAAACAGCAGGACGAAAGGAACAGCCGACGGCACCGACAGCTAAAGCGTGAAAACGTCTGAAAACACATCCCCTTGCGAATATGATGCGGGCAAACGTATCAAGGGTGCAAGCGCCATATCATGACTGATACAAGCGGCCATCGGATCGCACTGACCATTCATACCACGAACATTCAGGATTGGGATGGCGCGCCTTTGGTCTTTGCCCGGCTCCACTGGGAAGCCCCGAAACTGTGCCATGTCTTTGCGGACGGAGGCTATGCTGGGCCGAAGCTGCGGGATGCTCTGGTAGGGATCGGGCGCTGGACGATGCAGGTCGTCAAACGCTCTGACACCGCCAAAGGTTTCGAGGTTCTACCCCTAAGATGGGTGGTCGAGCGCACTTTCGCATAGCTCGGCCGCTGCCGCCATCTCGCAAGGAATTGAGAAAGTGAAATTAATTTTGAATCGGTCTCTGAGGACTTTCTCTTTTTCGCGTGTGCGAATATTTCGAGCAGTACGATGAAATTGTTGAAACTAGGCGCCGCGCTGTTCATTGTTGATTTTCCCGACATCGTATTAATCTGCAATTTCTATTGTGCCTGAGATTAATTATACTGCCTTCTAGCAAAAAAATTGAAATTCAGGCGCGACTGTCATAGCGTTTCTACGGGGATGCTTTTGAAACAGAGCGTAATTTTCAATCCTTTTCAATGTCTAAACCGGTTTTGGTCTGATTCAAAATTGAATTCTGTTCTGTAAATTGATCCGGCTAGATATTTGTACAGCAGTGAGCTGTAGATTTTCTCATTGCGCTGCACGCTGCACGCTGCACTCTGCGCGAGCAACGCTGTCATGGCCTAGCTGCGGCAGATCTTGCTGTCAGCTTTCCCGCTCGCATTAGGGATGAGCGACTTATGTATTACGACCCTGATCTGGTGGTTCTCTGTCGTCTAACGATACCCCTCAACTATTGGATTGAAGCAAAAAACGAGGGCTCGGATCAGGCTATCGGATAATTTTTTGGCAAAGTGTGATCCACTGGCTGCCCCCCCCAAAAAAAGTAAAAATGGGCTGATGCAAGAGTGTCTTAGCAGTGCCTAAATCTGAATTTTCTGGGGACTGATTTTTTAGGTTTACGGGAACTGCCAGAATGTAGAACACGATGGGGGATTTATTGGGCTTTGGTAATGTAAGACTATGAGCTTGCGTCATGAAATTACCTGCCTTGTACCGGTGGATCTTGGATGAAGCGAGATAGGTATTTCATGAAACTATGACGGTGCGTCGTAAGCATGCTTTTCAGGGTAATAAAATTGCCTCGACACGCCTGTTTGTGACCCGGCCTGTTTCGGTCAAATTGCTGGCACGCGGAGCAAGATATCCCAATCCTTCAGCTTGCAATTGACTGGCATCCACATTGTGCCGTTCGATCAGACGGTTGCGGACAGCCGCTGCGCGTCGTTGTGACAATGTCATGTTGGTATCAAGTGATCCGACCGCATCTGTATGACCGACCAAAACGATCCTGCGTGTTGGATCTGACTGAAGAAAGGACGCAAGGTTGGCCAGACTGTCAAAGGGTCCAATTGCTAGATCAGCAGCCCCGCTGGCAAATGTCAGATCCTCCAGTACAGCATGTCCCCAGTCGATAAGGCGAAGACCAAGATCTTCTGAAGGAAGAACCAAAGCCCCAACGCGCGAGGACGATGACAAAACAACCCCTGTATCCAAAGAAGATGTGACACGGATCAGTTGGATATACCGCGCCTGCGCATTTCGGCTGACCAGCAGCGTCGCCCATCGATCCGCTTCGGCATCATGAGCCACCAGATACAGAAAATCGGACAAATTGACGTACATATCAGGGGCGGACAGAACCTCGGTTGCAAATCGAAAATCAAACCCACCACACTCTTTGTCTGCACATTCAAATAGGATTTCGTACCCTTGTAGCTCCAATTGTGCCCGCATTGGCTTCAAGGTTTGAAGCACAGTCACATCGCCGCTTGCCAGTTTAAACGCCAGACGTTCTACTCGTCCTTCTATGCGACGTGTTGGTAGGCTGTCTTGCCATGGCCCTAGGGGCACTTCATATGTGTCTGGGTCAATGACTTCCGCATAGCTTTGCTGAGCGCCCTCGGGTAGCGTCAGGTCAAACGCGTGCGTAGGCGTTGACATAAGCCCAAACAGCGTAAGTGTTAACAACAGCCAACACATGGCGCCTGGGCTCAGTCCAAAGGGCTGAGCGGCTCTTGCAATCCCCTCGAGGGGGTAAGCAAGAGCACTCCTTGCCCGATAGTTATCGCGTTTGACTGTGATATTCGGCATTCGGTCGCATGTCCGTGGCACTGGCCACTCGGTTGGTCATGTTGAAAAATCCCGTTACATTGGCAATGTCCCAGATGTCACGGTCGCTAAAGCCTGCAGACCGCAGGTTTTCACGATCAGCTTCCGTTACAGTGTAGCTTTTGGTCGTCAAAATCTCGGCGAACTCCAGCATGGCGGTTTGACGTGCATCCAATCCAGCTACACGCCAATTCATCACCATCATTTCACCGAAAACAGGATCCCCCGACAGGGCACGCACGGCTGCCCCATGAGCGGTCAAGCAATAAAAACATCTATTAACCGCTGACACGGCCACGGCGATCATCTCGCGTTCCAGCTTACTCAGGCCACTACCCGCCAGCATTAGGTCATTGTAAAGGGCGGTGAACGCATTCAACTTGTTGATGTCGAAAGCATAGGCCTTCAGCACGTTGGGCACCATGCCTAGCTTGTCTTGGCAGATATCAAAATAAGCCTGTGTTTCAGAGGGCAGCGGGTCAACCATTGGCAAATCAAGCGCCGTTGGAGCGTCAGGTTTGGTCATCGTCGTTCCTTTCGGAGTGTCGTAGAATACGATAGTGGTAGCGTCCAACAAGTTCCATGCCCAACGCCGAATATAGACGGTTTGCAGCGGCGTTGTCTTGTGTACATAAAAGGGTCATCCAATGGGCGTTCCAATCTGCTGCCCAATGTGCTGCTGTGCGGACCATCCATCCCCCCAACCCCTGCTGGCGAAAGTCCGGCCGCGTGTACATGGCATGTAACATGGCCACGTCTTCATCCAGCGCGCAGAAGCTGACCCCCGCAGGTTTGTCCTGCAATCGTCCCAGCACCCCGGTCTTTGGGCCGCGGGCACGCTCCATAACATGCTGGCGTTCTAAGGAGATCCCGCCCTCAGACCAGAGTTCACGCATGATAGCCAACGGCTCCCAAATGCTAAAGCAGCGCACCAGTGGAATTTTTCTGTCAGTCAAGGCAGATATGGGACACATCCAGATATTCACCGGATCCACGACGATATATCCGCGTCGTGCCAGTGCAGCATCAAGAAGGTTGTCACCTTCGCAGATCATGAACAATGGCATCTGGCCAAGGATCCGCATGGCGTCTTCTGCGGCAGGTAAATCTACGTCGGGTTCAAAATGGGCCCTCTGGGTCGCAGCGGATACACGTTTGCCACCGCCGAGGCCCTCGCGCAAGGTCCACGGCCCGGCATTAATGGTTTGATGTGGCGGCCAGGTGGCCTCCATCGCGCGGTAAAGCCGTCGAATATCTGGTTTCATTGTGCAAAAATCCCGCGCAACTCCTGCAGTGCTGCCTGAACTTTTGTATCATCCTGCCCACGGATGACGATATTCGCGCCATAGCGCCCATCAATTTGGAACGGATAGGAGCCAAAGGTCACCTCGGTCCATTTTGTTGCCAATATGCCAAGGGGGCCTGCAATTTCACCTTCTCCCCGATCAACCCTTAGGGTCGCCGAAATCAGGGGCTGTCCGCCTGTCAGACCTGCAAGAACACTGGCGAGCATTGCTTTGAACACTGAAGGGACGCCTGCCATCACATAGACGTTGTCCAGCGCAAATCCCGGCGCAATCGAAACGGGATTGTCGATCAGTGACGCGCCGTCCGGAATTCGGGCCATGCGTTGCCTTGCGGTGTTAAACTCCATCCCACGGCTTGCATAATGCGCAGCCAGTAAGGCACGCGCATCATCGCGCACATCGATATGAACGCCAAACGCGTCTGCCACGCAGTCTGCGGTGATATCGTCATGGGTTGGCCCGATGCCACCGCTGGTGAAAACATGGCCGTATTGACTGCGCAGTGTATTTACAGCCCCCACAATTGCTGTCTTGTCATCACTGACAATACGGACCTCCTTCAGGTCGATGCCTGCTTCGGTCAATTGTCCGGCAAGATGATGCATATTTGCATCGCGGGTGCGACCGGACAGGATCTCGTCGCCAATGACCAGCATGGCGGCAGTTGGATTGGACATGGATCCTCCTTGGCAAGCCTGTTGGTCCGGTATAATCCGAGGACATGGTGTTTCAAACCCCTCTTCTTCGTGCAACCTTGATACGGCGCTACAAGCGCTTTTTGGCCGATGTCCGCTTGGATGATGGGACCGAGGTAACGGCCCATTGTGCCAATCCCGGATCTATGTTGGGCCTTGCAGAGCCCGGCCTGCGTGTTTGGGTCGAGCCTAACAATGACCCGCGTAAAAAACTGCGCTACGGATTGCGTTTGGTTGACGTGGGTGGGGCCCTGGTGGGTGTGGACACAAGCCTGCCCAATCGGGTGGTTGGTGATGGCCTAAGAGCAGGCGCCATTGACGCTTTGTCGGCGTACACACGGATCCGTCCTGAGGTTCGCTATGGCGAAAAAAGCCGGGTGGACTTTCTATGTCAGGGCGATGGCCTTCGCGATGCCTATGTGGAAGTAAAATCAGTGACGCTGTCGCGCAGCCCCGGACTGGCCGAATTTCCCGATAGCCGGACGGACCGGGGCGCGCGACATTTGGGCGAGCTTGCCAAAGTGGCAGGGGACGGCGCGCGGGCTGTTCTTGTTTATCTGGTACAACGCTCGGACGCGTTCTGTATGACGCTGGCGACCGATATTGATCCAGCCTATGCAGACGCGTCGACCAAAGCGAAGGCTGCTGGCGTCGAAATTCTTGTGTTAGGGACAAAAATTACCCCTCAGGGCATCACATTGGGGCAGCCGCTGCCTTTTGACCCGATTGCAACACTGGCATTTGATGCAAATCTGCCCTAGATGGCTTTGCTAGACGTCAGGAGGCTGTAATGGACGACACTCACCCCCGTCAGACCCGTGACGGAATCCGGATTTATTCTTCCGAAGATTTTGCTGGTATGCATGTTGCCGGTCAATGTGCAGCACAAATCCTTGACGAAGTGTCAGCTCTGGTTCATCCAGGTCAAACAACCGGCGCGCTGGATGATTTCATTCGGAACCGGGTGGAAGAAATGGGCGCGACGTCGGCCACGATCGGGTATCGCGGTTATAATCACGCCAGCTGTATCAGCGTGAATCATGTTGTCTGTCACGGTATTCCAGGCGCAGGTATCCCGAAATCCAAAGACGAGACCATATCGCGGGATTTGGAAAAACGCCGCACAAGCGATGTCCTGTTGGATGGCGACATCCTGAACATTGACGTTACGGTGATTATTGACGGCTGGTATGGTGACACCAGCCGGATGTATGTGGCAGGCCGGTTGAGCAAAAAATCAGAACGCCTTTTGCAGGTCACGCATGACGCCTTGATGTTGGGAATTGAGCAGGTCCGCCCCGGAAACACTTTTGGTGATATCGGTCACGCGATTCAAAGCCATGTCGAGAAAAATCGAATGTCCGTTGTCCGTGATTTTTGCGGACATGGTCTGGGCCGCGTGTTCCACGCACCACCGAATGTTTTGCATTTTGGTCATGCGGGAACGGGTGCGGTGTTGGAAGAAGGCATGCTTTTCACCATCGAACCAATGGTAAATCTTGGCCGTCCTGAGACCAAAACTTTAAACGACGAGTGGACCGCTGTGACCCGTGACAAATCCTTGTCAGCGCAGTTCGAACATTCCGTCGGGGTTACCGCCGAGGGGGTCGAAATTTTTACGTTGTCGCCATTGGGACGGTTCCATCCGACCTAGTCAATCCAGATCTCGACCCTTCGGTTGACGTGTCGGTTCATGGGAGTCGTGTCGCATGCAAGCGGCATCTGTGATCCAAATCCCATGACCTCTGCGGCATCAAGAACATCTGAACGCATGCTGACCGCGTTTTGCAAAGCATCTTTAACGGCTTGTGCTTGCTGAATTGATGAAAGACCAGAGCCTGTACCGGGTGAGCTCTCATTCCCAAACCCTGCAATCAGCAATCGTTTTTCGTCGAAATCACCATGTTCCAGTGCGCGCGCCAGTTGCTGAACATTGGACATAGATGTCGTATCAAGGGTTTGCCCGTCGTCCGAAAACCGAAAACTGGTGGTAATCCTTAACCGATGTGCCAGATTTTGGCGCAGGGACTGAAGGTCTGACAGATTTTCTGCAACAGCAATCGCATTTGCCAAACGGTCACCCTGTAACGCGAATGGCAGACTTTCCGGTGCTTGATCCACCAGTCCCGCCCTGCGGATCACGATTTGTGCCCCCGGAGAACGTGTGAAGGCCAGAAAATCGCGTGCCAGCCCCGGCAGCCGACGCTGTGGGATGTATAACAGCAAAGGTGCGGCGAGCGGATAGTCCTCTGATTTTATACTTGTGCGGTTCGCTGTTTGTGCAAATCCACAAGCGCTTTGTAAGGCAGGTATTCGGGCATCACGCACTTGCGCATGGCTTCCCAGTCCAATGGCAGCAGGATCGGCTCTGACGGCTGCGTCCAAGGCGGCGTCACTGCGGTGCCGGATGACTTCTGCGGCAAGTGCCTTGTCCATCGGGGCCAGAATACGATCCATAGCCCCTTGTGCCAAACCCGATTCAGGATTGCGTAAATGAATCGTTATGTCAGAATCTGGCCCACCCAGATCACGCCAATTCGTGATGTCTCCGGCAAGGATAGCGCCGATGGTCTCTAGGCTGATCGACGTAACATGGCTTTGCGGTGCGACCATCGGAACCAAAGCGTCTAATGCCAAAACGCGTGCCCTGTTAGGTCCCTCCAAGTTGCCAAAACCCGCGTCTTCAAGAACTTCGGTTTCGTGTGGACGGATAGCGCGCAGGGCCATGACAATATCGGCGCGGTTGGACAGCAAAGCAGAAAACCCAACATCTGTCTCGACGATATCGAAACGAAAAACGGCAACGTCTTTTTCATTTTGGCGATCCTGCAAGTACAGGTCAAACTGGCCATCTTCCTTTGGAATGCGACGCACTGCCAGACCTTCTTTGCGCGCATAAGCTTGCAGTAATGCAGGCATCAGGATTTCGCCAATCGTCGCGGCACCGGCAATTGTGACGTCCGAAATGAAGTTGGTCAGTGATGGACATCCGGGACCCGTGCAGGTGACCGACGTGGCATCTATTGTGACCTCGCCATATTGACTGGAAACCCGATAGTAGTCACCGTCAAATCCCAACAACGTTCCGGTGATACGAAGCGCATCATCGTTAAGCGGAGCAAGGGTTACGTCCTGAGCTGCTCCGTACGAAACAGAGCAGACCAACCACGTAAACACAAAAAACAACCGTCTAATAAACACCCGCAAAAGCCCCCACTCTTCTACAGTGAACGCCTGTATCGTTGGCTTGAACGCAAAGTTCAACCGACCACCGGTGAACTCTGCGAAGGCTGTGGCCTCATTGCATGAAAGATCAGGACAATCGTCCGTGGCATTTCTTGAACTTCAGACCTGATCCGCAGGGGCAGGGATCATTCCGTCCGGGGTTGCCCCAACTTGTTGGATCGTTTTCATCAAACCCTTCGACCAAAGGGATACGATCTTCTGCCGCGACAGCGGCTTCTGATGCAGACGCGGATGCAAGCGTCTGCATCCGCTGCAGGGCCTGCTGTTGTTCCAGCATTTGCTGCATCATCGCACGCTGTTCTTCTTCTGTCATCGGACGGACCTGGGACAACTTTACCGATACGTCTTCTCGCAGACCATCAAGAAGGCTTTCAAACAACTGGAATGATTCATTTTTATATTCGTTCAACGGATCACGCTGTGCATAGCCACGAAAACCCACAACCGATCTGAGATGTTCCAACGTCAAAAGATGCTCGCGCCATTTGGCGTCAATGGTTTGCAACAAAACCTGCTTTTCGATCTTGCGCATCGTCTCTGGACCAAATGCTTGCTCTTTTTCTGCCATAAAGGCATCCAGTGCAGCCTCGATCCGTTCACGAACAACCTCGTTATCGGCACCCTCCTCGGCAGCCCAATCTGCAACGGGAAGATCAATCAATAACTTTTCCTGGAGCGCTTTTTGCAGCCCTTCGGTGTCCCACTGGTCTGCATAGGCACGCTCGGGCATATGGTCTTCGACCAAATCATCGACTACTTGATTGCGCATATCAGCGACGATATCGGATTGATCTTCGGATTCCATAATTTCAAGCCGCTGACCAAAGATCACCTTGCGCTGATCATTCATAACATCGTCAAATTTCAGAAGCTGTTTTCGGATGTCAAAGTTGCGGCCTTCGACTTTGGCTTGTGCGCGTTCCAAGGATTTATTCACCCAAGGATGCTCGATTGCCTCGCCTTCTTTCATACCAAGGCTGGATAGAACCTTGTCTAGCCTGTCTGAGCCGAAAATCCGCATCAAATCATCGTCTAGGGACAGATAGAAAGAAGATCGTCCAGGATCGCCTTGTCGGCCTGAACGGCCACGAAGTTGGTTGTCAATCCTGCGAGATTCGTGGCGTTCCGTCGCCAGAACGTATAACCCGCCTGCTTTTTTGACAGCTTCTTCATCAGCAACATGGCCAGATTCAATATCGCTGCGAAGCGCTTCTGGATCACCCTCAGGATTGGCAGCTATCGCCTCCATGATCTTGAATTCGACATTGCCACCCAATTTGATGTCTGTCCCACGGCCGGCCATGTTGGTGGCAATGGTCACGGCCCCATATTTTCCGGCGTCTGCTACGATCTGGGCCTCTTGTTCATGTTGCCGTGCATTCAGGACATTATGAGGCAGCTTTGCTGTTGTCAGCAACTGGCTTAGCATCTCGGATTTTTCAATCGAGGTCGTGCCGACAAGCACGGGTTGACCTTTGGCGTGGGATGCGCGGATTTCATCAACGATGGCATTGTATTTTTCGGCGCCGGTCCGGAACACTTTGTCGTCTTCGTCAATCCTGGCAATTTCGCGGTTTGTGGGGATTTCGACCACGCCGAGCTTGTAGATTTCTGCAAACTCTTCGGCTTCGGTCGCGGCGGTGCCGGTCATGCCCCCCAGTTTGTCATAGAGCCTGAAATAGTTCTGAAAGGTTACACTGGCCAAGGTGACATTTTCAGGTTGGATTTTGCAGCCTTCCTTAGCCTCGATCGCCTGATGCAAGCCTTCTGACAAACGACGACCCGCCATCATACGTCCAGTGAATTCGTCAATCAGCACGACTTCGTCATTACGAACGATGTAGTCTTTGTCCCGCTGAAATAGTTTGTGTGCCCGCAACGCCTGATTGACATGATGCACAATGGTTGTGCTTTCGGGATCATACAATGATTGTCCGTCCGGCAGCAGTTCCAGCCTGTGCAATGCCTCTTCCAAGTATTCATTGCCAGCGTCGGTAAATGTTGCGCTGCGTTGCTTTTCATCCACCATGAAATGGTCTTCGGTGATTTCAGGGACGACTTTGTCGACCGCCTGATAAAGCTCTGTCCGGTCTTCGGATGGTCCTGATATGACCAGTGGTGTCCGCGCTTCATCGACCAGAATGCTGTCAACTTCGTCCACAATGGCAAAATTGTGCCCCCGTTGTGACATCTGCTCTAGTT
Source organism: Pseudoprimorskyibacter sp. (assembly GCA_029251265.1). Lineage (GTDB taxonomy): Bacteria > Pseudomonadota > Alphaproteobacteria > Rhodobacterales > Rhodobacteraceae > JAQXDR01. The sequence continues at coordinate 11,361 of JAQXDR010000168.1, forward strand.
CAGACTTCATATTGTCGCGCAGATAATCAAAGCCCAGTTCGTTGTTCGTGGCATACGTGACGTCGCAGGCATAGGCTTCGCGTTTTTCAGCATCGTCCTGACGGGGATAAACCACGCCCGTCGTCATCCCAAGCGCGGCAAACACTTTGCCCATCCATTCGGCATCGCGTTTAGCCAGGTAGTCATTGACAGTGACAATATGCACGCCTTTGCGACCCAAGGCGTTCAGATAGGCCGGAAAGGTGGCAACCAGCGTTTTACCTTCGCCAGTTTTCATTTCGGCTATGTTGCCTTGATGTAGGAAAATTCCTCCCATCAGCTGCACATCGAACGCCCGCAGGCCCAGGGCGCGCTTGGCGGCTTCGCGACAATTCGCAAACGCCTCTGGTAGCAAAGTTTCCAGATTCTCGCCGGATTGTGCGCGTGCGGACAAGGCTTGTGTTTTTTCCACAAGGCCGTCATCGCTCAATGCCTCAAACTCGGGTTCGAGGGCATTGATTTTTTCGATCAGCGGACGGGTCGCTTTGACCTTGCGATCATTGGGTGAGCCAAAGACTTTTTTGGCGAGAGTTCCGAAACCTAGCATGCGTCTCTTTCACGTCTTTTCATTTCGTGACGGCATCCGCTTGCCCGTCCTGCGCGCAACCCATATGAAAAGAAGGCACGACTGGCGTTGCATCACCGCAAAGCGATGTAAGGGTCGTGGCCAAGTCTGTCAACGTCGCCAGTGAACGCGGCATAAAACTAAAAGGTGATTGATCAATGCGGAATTGGAAACAAGGGGTCGGTTTAGGTGCCGTAATCGCACTTTCGGTGATGGGAAGCGCAACTGCGCAAGAGGCGAGCGAAACCGTTGCAACTGTGAACGGCACGGAAATCACGCTTGGTCACATGATAACCGTTTATGAAAACCTGCCCGAGCAATACATGCAGTATCCCGCGGACGTTCTTTGGGCTGGCATTATGGATCAGTTGATCAACCAACAACTGCTGGCAACGGCCCCCGAGGCTCGAAACAGTCTGCGTGTCCGCCTCGCTGTGGAAAATGAACGTCGTGCGTTGTTGGCAGCTCAGGCGGCCACATCTATCGTGGCGGCTGCCACCAGCGAACAGGCGCTGCAAGACGCCTATGATGCCAAATTTGGTGCTAAATCTCTTGGACGCGAGTTCAATGCCTCGCATATTCTTGTTGAGACCGAGGCCGAAGCTGACGCCGCAATAGCGCGAGCGGCCAACGGAGACGATTTCGCGGCTTTGGCGCGCGAGTTGTCCACCGGTCCCTCAGGGCCTAATGGTGGCTCTCTTGGATGGTTCGGGCGCGGCATGATGGTGCAGCCATTCCAAGACGCTGTCGATACACTTGAGGTCGGTCAGGTGTCCGGCCCTGTTCAGACGCAGTTTGGATGGCATGTGATCAAACTCAATGATGCCCGCGAACAAGCCGCCCCACCGGTCGAAGACGTCACGGACCAGCTTTTAGAAGAATTACAGCAGCAAGCAATTTCTGATGCGCTCGAAACACTGGCTGCTGATGCAGTGATTGACCGGACGCTTGGGCAGGACCTTGATCCGTCTTTGTTGCTGAATAGCGCGCTGATGGACGACTGATGGCTGGACCGCTTCCAAAATCGCCACTTGCGCCGGCAGAGTTTCCGTCGCTGCCCCCGGTTCGTGGGGTCGAGTTTGCAGTAGCAGCGGCCGGTGTGCGCTATTCCGGTCGCACGGATGTGATGTTGGCCCGTTTGGCGCCCGGCACCTCTGTGGCGGGGGTCTTTACACGGTCCTCGACGCGCTCGGCGCCGGTCCTTGATTGTCAAGCCAAGTTGGGTGGCGATCCGTCGACTGGCGCGGCGATCATCGTCAATGCAGGCAACGCCAACGCATTTACAGGACGTGCCGGCGAGGTTGCGACACGCTCTGTTACACAAGCTGTGGCTGAGACCCTCGATATACCGGGCGAACGCGTGTTTTCGTCCTCGACAGGGGTTATTGGCGAAGTGTTGGCTCACGACAAGATCACCGCGCAGCTGCCAGCGTTGCGCGATGCCCTGTCGCAGAGCGCCATTCGTGATGCTGCAGAAGCGATCCGCACCACGGATACCTTTGCCAAAGGTGCCGGTGCGGAAGTGCAGTTGCCGGAGGGGACAGTGCGTATTTCCGGCATTGCCAAAGGATCCGGAATGATCGCTCCTGACATGGCAACGATGCTGGTCTATCTCTTTACCGATGCCCAGATCACGCAAGAGCGTTTGCAAGCCATGGTCTCTGAGATCACTGCGCGAAGCTTTAATTGCATTACTGTCGATAGCGACACCTCAACTTCGGATACGTTGCTGTGTGCCGCGACCGGTGCCTCTGGCGTGGCGGGCGATCACCCTGAATTTATGACAGCGCTGGAAAGGGTGATGCTGGATTTGGCGCATCAGGTCGTGCGAGATGGTGAGGGGGCCACGAAATTCGTGACCGTCACCGTAACCGGAGCTGCAAATGATGCCGATGCACGTACCCACGCCTTTGCGATTGCGAACTCGCCTTTGGTGAAAACAGCCATCGCAGGAGAGGATCCGAATTGGGGACGTGTGGTCATGGCCGTTGGAAAATCTGGGGCAGCGGCTGATCGCGATAGCCTGTCTATCCGGTTTGCAGATGTGCTGGTGGCCGAAAAGGGCTGGGTTGCAGAATCCTATGAAGAAGCTGATGGCGCTGCGGTCATGCGCTCTGACGAAATTACGATTCACGTTGATATTGGTTTGGCAAATGGTTGTTGCACGGTGTGGACCTGCGATCTGACCCAAGGCTACATTTCCATCAACGCGGACTATCGCTCTTGAGGAGGGGCATTTTTGACTGCGAAACACCGCAGGCTGGTGTTTTAGCACGGGGTGCAATACCCGGATTTCTGTCTCGAGAGGAGGACAAGCTGGATGAAAGTCATACTCGTTTCCGCAGTTGCACTTATTGACCGGGATGGTCGGGTGTTGCTTGCGCAGCGTCCCGAGGGCAAGTCTATGGCTGGTCTTTGGGAGTTTCCCGGGGGCAAAATTGAGCCCGGAGAAACGCCAGAGGCCGCGCTGGTGCGCGAACTGCATGAAGAGCTGGGTATAAACACTTGGGACAGTTGCCTTGCCCCTTTGACTTTTGCCAGTCACAGCTACACCGACTTTCATCTCCTGATGCCACTCTACGCCTGCCGTAAATGGGACGGCATACCGCAATCACGCGAGGGCCAACGCCTGAAATGGGTTTGGGCCAAAGATCTGAACGACTATCCCATGCCCGAGGCGGATATCCCCCTAATCCCCATCCTGCGTGATTGGCTGTAATGCTTGAAACAGCTGGTGCGGGGCGATCTTTTTGCAGGGCATCAGTCGCCAGACCTGTCGCCATCCGCAGACGCCATCCGTTGTCATTTTGATCCCACAAACAGGATCGAAAATGCAGGGTCTGGTAACAGGCGTCGTCCATTTACCATGGGTGTATCATATCCATAAAATCCAACTTTATTACAAAACGTCTTGGTTTCATCGCTAAAGTCGCACACGCGTGTGGTGAATGACGCCTGCGGGTGCTGATGTGTAAGCCGTTATAATATAAAACAATTCTGCGGTTCTGTTGGGAAAAGTGCGTATTGCACAGGACCTGCTGATGTATGCGCATCATAACACGACGCGCTTCCTTCCGGCGGTTTGGCGCAGGAATGATCAGGGAGAATAACAGTGGTAGTTTCGCTTTTTTCCCACGTGTGATCTACGACCAAAGACCGGTCGCCAAAGACGTAAGTATCCGAGGATGAAGTAAACCAGCTTTGTGAACATTGCACCGGGCGAGAGCTGTGCAGATCGCACACTCTTAGCGTTTCGTTTCCAATATACTTGTTCGTCAAATTGTGGCGTCTGACGATGCAGCAATGTGGGTGCTCTGATGTAAAAGATGACTTTTGAATATGTCCATCGTCAGCGTAGAATTGAACACAGTGTGCGCTGCCGTCCAAGGGATTTACGCATTCTGTAGGGCTGGCGTGAACTAAATTGAATTTGTCGTTTATCCAAGGAATTGAACCGTAGATTAGATACGCGGCCACTAAGCCCACAATGAAAAGGGCGGCTTTGACAGACATGCTATCTTGTACCTTTGATCCTTAAGCCTTTGAGCGCGGTGCTATGTTCTGTAACAAAACACCTTAAGCTGCAAGGCGTCAATGAAGTTACAATCCAATGGTGACTGCTGTTGACGCCTTTTTGAGGCATTTCCGGCGGCTGATGGATCACACGGACGCCCGGGCGTCGTGGTCAACAATCGATTGCCGCCATCCGTATCCGCTGTACTGGTTTGAATTTTAGCCCAAAAAACTGGCTAAAACAGATGCAACGATCAATACGTCGATCACCACAAAGCTCCATAAAACCCACCGACGCAGCGTCAATGTTTTGCGCAGGACGACAGCAACAGTGCCGCCGACACCCGCAGCCACTCCGCCAAGGGCAGCCACGATCCAGCCTCCTGTCCCGAGCGCGATCATCCAGCCGAGAACTAGGTAGACGACACCAAAGGGAACCAATCGCAGTGTGTCGCGTGACCGACCTGCCATCAGCCACTCAGTCAGATGCCAGATCCCTGTAAACACCAAGAGGCACGCCGCAAATCCAAGTATCATCCGTTATCCTCCGTCATATCCTGCGGGCATGGAAAGCCAGCAACGCCCCAATCGATTATATCGTTTACGTGTTCTTGCAAGCTGTAGGGGGCCGGTTCGCGTCCGCCACCCGGTGTCCATGCCCAATGCAGTATCACATCGTGCCCCAGATGATCTGCCAGTTCTATAAAATCGCGCCCTCCGTTCCGCTCTGGATCGCGCAGTTGGGCACATATTTCCTCGCTGGTACGGCCAAACCACGCGGCTTCAACCGGTGGCAATCTCCAATCCGCTGCGACGCGCGGTGCGGCATGCGCCTGCTCATTGCCCCGTCCCGTATCACCGGTGTGGATATGGCACGTCGAGCACATGATGGTTTCCGCGCCGATGCGGCTTTCGCCTGCGTTGATGTTCATCCCATGAGGACGCGTCCGACCATAGCTGGGACCAGACCACATCGGACGATGATCACTGCCAACATGGCAATTTGAACATCTTGGGTGGCTTGCAACCTGATGGATCCGTGTCCAGGCCTCAAGACCGGCCTCGGAACTGACGCTGCCTTCGGCTGGAACTGTCAGCGTGACCGAATTTTCGGAAGACATCGCGAGGCTTCCCACCAGAGTCAGTGGAAGTATCATAGTCAAGGTGGCTAAACGGAGCATCTGGAGGATCCTCTTTGTGTGGTTTTGGCGAAATGATGACGGCGGTGCGGGAAAACGTTGGAGCGAACGAAGAGGTTAATCGGCTATGCTCAGACATCGCCGGGGTGATAGGAAAAGGGCGGAGGCGCAGGTGCGCCTCCAAAGATCAGACGAAATCGATGAACTTGTTGAACGGCATTTCGCGCAGGCGTTTGCCGGTTGCGGCAAAAATCGCATTGCCCAAGGCTGGTGCCGCAGGGGGTACGGTCGGTTCTCCAATCCCTCTGATTTTATTGCCGTTTTCCAAGCCTCGCACTTCGATCGGCGGGCATTGGTACAATCGCATGCCCTCGTGGGCGTGATAATTCGACTGCTCGGCCATTCCATCGGCATAGGTGATTTCGCAATTTATGGCATGGCCAAGGCCAAAAACCACACCGCCCTGCACCAAATTTTCAAAGTTTACAGGATCCACCACTGTGCCCACATCGCAGGCCACCCACACATGATCAAGCCGGATCGCTCCATCCACAAGAGAGACTTGAACGACCTCAGCCGCCGGGACACCGAAGGATTCGACAAACGCAACGCCTTTGGCGGTTCCTTTCGCCAGCGGGGCGCCCCAGTTTGACATATCACCGACGGTTTCCAAAACTTGGCGGCTGACTGTGTGCCTTGTCAGCCGAATACGTTCCATGAGTGGATCGGCCCCGGCCGCATGGATCAATTCATCCAGCGCAGTATCAAAGAAAAACCCGCCCGCAGGCGCGCCCACCGAACGCCAAGACGATGATGGCGCCAGCTCCGGCGCACGATAGGCCCGGACGCGATAGTTCGGGATGTCATAAGGGTTGTTCCAAGCCCCATTCGCCAATTGCATATCCGGACCCGGAAAGGCCAACCCGGACCGGCTCCCCTGACTGGCCAACACAGAAGGTGCCGCTATTTCCAAATCGATCGTATTTACCTGACCATTGGACACGGTGCCTTTTGCCCGTCCCATCGCGATGTGACGTGGGAAATCATGGGCAAAGTCTTCTTCTCTGGAATAGGTGAGCTTTATGGGTATGCCGCGCATCTGATCTGCAATTTCAACCGCTTGCTTTACAAAGTCGAATTCCAACCGATGCCCAAAGCTGCCGCCGGAATATTGATTATGAAAGACAACCTGATCTGACCGATGACCCGTGACTGCGGCGACTTGGTCAGTCAGCATGGTTTGGAATTGATGCCCGGTCCAAACTTCGACCTGATCATCCGTGACCAAAACCGTCGCATTCAAAGGTTCTAACGGGGCATGAGCAACATAAGGCGAGCGATATTCGGTATTTATCACCGTCCCTTTTGCAATAGCTGCTTCAGCGTCACCGTCATCGCGCCAAGTGGCATCAAGGACGTCTGCATTGAAGGACCGTGTCAACGTTTCCCAATGATCGATTTGCTCGGCGGGGTAGGGCGCAGGTCCCCAGACACAGTCCACCGCTTCGACTGCGCGCATGGCCCGCCATGAATTGTCGGCGATGACGGCAACGCCGTTTGTGACCTCAACTATTTTTTGGACGCCGCGCATATTTGAGACATCTTTGGCGTCAAAACTGATCATTTTGCCACCCTGCCGTGGATTGACGCAGATTGCAGCATGCAGCATTCCAGGGATATTGATATCAATGCCAAAATCGAGTGTTCCTGTCGATTTTCCAACAACATCAATGCGCTGCATGTTCTTGCCAATGAGCCGCCATTGCGAGGGATCGCGCAGTGGAACATTCTGCACAGGGTCGAGCGCGGCCGCAGCTCCCGCCAGTTCGGTGTAGGCGATTTCGCGTCCATCCGGTAATATGACCTTGCCTGCCTTGGTCTTCAGTTGGCCAATCGGAACGTCGAACTTTTGCGCAGCTGCCAGTTTCAGCGTTTCTCTCGCGGATGCACCCGCAGCCCGCAGTTTAACGAAGGTGTCCGGGATCGTGGTTGAACCGCCTGTCCCCTGCATGGCGACCAGCTTGAGCACCCCGCCCAGGACCGACCGGACCGCCTCGGCAGAAACGCTTTGATCGGTCGCCATAAATGGCGCGCCTTCTTCGGCAAATCCCCCATTGTAATATGCTGATGAGGGCTTTCCAAAACTGACCTCGAACTGGTTAAGCTCTAAATCCAATTCTTCAGCGATCAACGCGGCCTGTGACGACACCACACCCTGACCAATGTCTGCATGTGGGGTAATCAATGTAATCTTGTCGGCGTCGATCAATACCCAAGGATTGAATGTGGCAGCACCCTCGGCCAGATCTTCTTTAAGTGGGTTCGAATGTGGGGTGCGCACGGCGTAGACCCCGAATGCCACCCCGCCAACAACGGCAGCGGAACCGATCAAAAACGTGCGTCTGGCGATTTTTCCAATACGGCTCATTGATCAGGCCTCTCTCAGTTTGGCGGCGGCGGTGTGGATGGCGGCGCGAATGCGCGGATAGGTTCCGCAGCGACACAGATTTGCCGACATGGCAAGGTCGATATCCTGATCAGTCGGTTCAGGTGTTATGTCCAGAAAGGCCGCGGCAGCCATGATCTGTCCAGACTGGCAATACCCGCATTGCGCGACCTGATGCTCTATCCAGGCCGCCTGTACCGCATGAAGTGCGGATGGTGTTCCCAAGCCTTCGATTGTCGTGATCTCGGCCCCGTCCACATCAGCCGCAGCAACCTGACATGATCGAACAGCCTGACCATCAACCAGCACCGTGCACGCCCCGCATTGGGCGATCCCACAACCATATTTTGTACCAGTCAGCCCTAATTCATCCCGCAAGATCCAAAGCAAAGGCATGTCCGGTTCGACATCAATCTCTTTTTCGGTTCCGTTTGCTGTTAGTCGCATCAACATCACATCCTGCTGGTTTGTACAAAAAGATAGCTACCATATATTTGTATATA
>JAQXDR010000169.1 GCA_029251265.1 Pseudoprimorskyibacter sp.
CCTCGTCAATGGTGGCAATCATCCACCTGAACTGAACCATCCCTTGTCCAACGACGATGCGGTATTCCACCAAATAGCCACGCAAGGCATTTTTCAACTGAGAGCGTTTGCACACAAACAGGTTCTGAAACCACGCTCAAAGCGCCATCCATCGTTAATGCTACTGGCGTGGTCTATCCTCCTAAAAAGGGTGATGCCAAAAGCATGATAATAGACATCGCGTTAGTCAACATGTACCCGAGACGCTTTAGGTCTCTATTTTTTCTTACTCAAAGGTGTCTTGGTCTGTTCCACCAGAGAATTCGACAACGTCGTTAGGAATGCAATATTCATGATCTAAGGTCTGCATCTCACAAAGCAACAGCGGACAGACTGTGGTCAAGCAAGCCGCGCAATTTTGCGATCTTTCGTTCATTAATTGCCCTTTTCGTCCGTCACATATCCTGATCGGAGCCAGTCCATGTAGCTTGTGCGGATCATGGACGCAAATCCGTTCAAAGGCGGTCTTGTTTGGCGTAAATTGAGGCGGACAAGCGGATTGGATCTAATACCAATAGGAACGTTATCCACAGGGCAAATTGGTGTTTGTCCGGTAACCTGCCGCTCTTTCCGGGTGGCAAACGTCTGGTTTGATCAAACAACGTATAAAATGTTTGTCCATACGGTCTCTGGCCCCATCCGTATGGGTCATCACCTGAGTCTGTTAGGCGTAGACAATGTCCAAATCGACATCACGCAAATAAGACCAAAAATCCTGTCACAGGCGGCCCGTCTCGATGCCTTTCTGGCAAAATCCTGTCCGCTTTAGGGCAAAACATGTCAAAGTTGTATGTCCAACACGATTTTCCCTATATTTTACAGCCCCCCCCACCTGATCTGTGTATCCGACCAATTTCATTGAAATTCCACAAACACTTTAATCAAAAGACCCAATTCCGCCCTGACATCTTTTTAAACCTGTTGTGGGGAAAGGCACACTGCCAGGTGCCTTGTGTGAGAATTCTGTGTGGTAAGGGTGCAAAATGGCAAATACTGTCGAAGGGACCGATCTGGCCGATGAGATCGTAGGATCTGTCGAAAAAGATCGCATATTCGGGCTGGATGGAGACGATACTCTGCGCGGTCTTCAGGGTAAGGATCGAATTTCTGGTGGAAATGGCAACGACGAAATCGACGGTGGGGCGTCAGACGACAGGCTTTATGGTGGCAGCGGGAACGACCTTATCGAGGGCGGCGAAGGCCGCGACGATTTAGACGGCGGCAGCGGCAATGACACGCTGGACGGTGGCGACGGCAACGACGACCTCAATGGCGATCAGGGCGATGACAGCCTATCAGGCGGCGACGGCAACGACCGCATGGATGGCGGCGACGGCAATGATTTCATGGACGGTGGAGACGGCAAAGACCGATTAAAGGGCGGCGACGGCGATGACACCCTGTACGGCGGGCATGGCAAGGATCAACTGACAGGCGGTTTGGGCAACGATCACCTTTATGGCGGCGATGACAACGACAAACTCCGCGGCGGGGATGGCGACGACCACCTCGAGGGCGGGGATGGCAAAGACAAGCTTGACGGTCAAAACGGCGACGACATCATGGATGGCGGCGACGGCAATGACAAAATGAGTGGCGGCGACGGCGATGATGATATCCGTGGCGGCGACGGCGATGACAAAATCAAAGGTGGTGCCGGGGACGACACAGCCTACGGCGATGGCGGCGACGACAAAATCTCAAGCGGCCATGGGAACGATTCTAGCTACGGCGGCGATGGCGATGACAAAATTGGCGGCGGCAGCGGCGATGACAGGCTGTTTGGAAATAGTGGGGATGACACCCTAAATGGTGGACTGGACGACGACAAAGCCTACGGCGGGGACGGCGACGATCATCTGGATGGCGGGACCGGCAACGATACCCTGATAGGCGGGAATGATGACGATGTCCTCAAAGGCTCGGATGGCGATGATTGGCTTGAAGGCGGCAGAGGCGACGACACTGTAGAAGGGGGTGACGGCAACGATATCGCACGGGCCGGTGACGGACATGATCTGGTCAAAGGCAATAACGGCAATGATCTGATAGGCGGAGACGCCGGCGATGACACCTTAGAAGGCGGCAATGGCAATGACACCCTTTACGGCGATGAGGGCGACGATTTGCTGGTCGGAGGAAACGGCAACGATACGCTGGACGGCGGCGTCGGCGAAGACACCCTAGAAGCTGGAAATGGTGACGATACTTTAATCTATGAGGCTGCGGAAAACGAAGGCACGTCCAACAGCTATAACGCCGGCACAGGCTTTGATGTTCTGAACCTGGTTCTTAATCGCAGCCATTGGATGAACTACGATCTGCAAGATGATATGGTTGATCTTGTCGATTTTATAAACAGTCGCAAGGATTTCAACCCCGGAGACGGCGCCGAAGATGTTTCGTTCTTTGGCGATCTTGATCTGGGCGCGCTGGACCTTGAGATCTCGGATTTCGAACGTACCGTGATCACCGTGGACGGCCAGTCCGTCACAGCCGAAGACGATGACGTTATAGCGCAAAATGACAGCCTCACAGTCGCCGAGGACTCGGTTCTGGAGGGCAACGTTCTGATAGATAATGGCAATGGCGCCGACAGTGTAGCCGATCTGGTCCGCAGCATCGTGATCACAACCGACGTCGCACATGGCGTGCTGACCATCGACAGCGTGACGGGCGACTTCGCCTACACGCCAGATGCCGACTTCAACGGCACTGACAGCTTCAGCTACCAAATCACAGACGCAGACGGCGACACAGACACTGCTAACGTCTCAATCAACGTCACAAACGTGAATGATGACCCGAC
>JAQXDR010000171.1 GCA_029251265.1 Pseudoprimorskyibacter sp.
CGTGTTGGCATCGAAAACGTCGAGGGCATTCAATCGGTCCCGCGCAAGGATATCCGTTGGATGGTTGGTAATTTTTATGACAACTACAAGGTGGGTGACATTGTGCACGTGCGTCGTCTTTTGGATGACGCGGGCGAATTTGCCCATTGGTCGTTGCGGCAGGTGCCTGAAATTCAGGGCGCGTTTATGGCGATGGATGTGAACACGGGGCGCGTGATTGCCATGCAGGGCGGGTTCAGTTATCAGCACTCTGTTTTCAATCGGGCAACACAGGCGAAACGTCAGCCAGGATCCAGCTTCAAACCATTTGTTTATGCGGCGGCTCTCGATAGCGGCTATAGCCCGGCGACGATTGTGATCGATGCACCAATCGAAATCGATACACCCCAAGGTGTCTGGAGCCCGAAGAACGCAAGTAACAAGTTTTATGGTCCGACACCTCTGCGCACGGGTATTGAACAATCGCGGAACTTGATGACTGTGCGTTTGGCACAAGAGGTCAGCATGGAAACAATTGGCTATTATGCAGAGCGTTTTGGTGTCTACGACCAGTTGCAACCCGTCCTGGCCAACTCTCTTGGATCTCAGGAAACCACTTTATTTCAGATTGTTGCGGCCTATGCGATGTTTGCCAATGGCGGAGAAAGCGTAGAGCCGACGCTGGTTGATCGTGTACAGGACCGATGGGGAAATACCGTCTACCGGCACGACCGGCGTGATTGTGTGGATTGCACCATGCCGAGCCTGCCGCAAGGCCAAGCGCCGGTCATCATCTCGAACCGCGAACGCGTGATGGATCCTGTGACAGCCTATCAGTTGACGTCGATGATGCGGGGCGTGGTTGACCGTGGCACAGCCTCTGCGACGGTTGACCTACCTGTACCTACGGCTGGAAAAACAGGCACAACCAACGATGCCAAAGATGTTTGGTTCGTTGGGTTCACCTCGAACATCGTGGCGGGGTGCTATATGGGATTTGATACGCCCAGATCGTTGGGTCCACGTGCGTCGGGAGGACGCTACTGTGGGCCGGTGTTTAATGAATTCATGGCGCAGGCGATCCAGCAGTATGGTGGGGGGGACTTCCGTGTCCCGGAAAGCTGTATGTTCATCAAGATTGACCGGTTCAACGGCACACGTCTTCCTGATGGTGCCACTGGCGAAAACGTGGCGGCAGAATGTTTCAGGTTGGGCGAGGAGCCGATTTTTGGCATGCAGTTCGATGGTGGCTTTGCAATGTCGGGTGAGTTCGACCTGATCGCACCTACCGAAGAGGCCGGAGAGGCACGCACCGTTACGACATCGTCCGGTGGGACCGGGGTCGTCGGACCACGCGCATCTTTTGGGTCACTTAGCTCGGGTGGCCTATACTAGTCGCTCAAAAGTAAAGGCAGCTATGCCTTTAGGGACACCTTTTGTGGCTTCATGTGCAAGCTTTGGACCTTATAACCTCATATCTGATGCACCGGCTTGTCGTTGGTGTGGTGCGTTGCTATCACGCGATGCAGAACGAGGGCATTCATTGCAGCCTTTGAGGAGTTTTTCATGCGCGCAGACTTGCAAAATACCGTTGATCAGATTGAAAAATCCCTTGATCTGCTGCGTCAGCGATTGAACTGGGAGACTGCGGAGCATCGACTCGAGGAATTCAATGCAAGGATCGAGGCACCCGATTTGTGGAATGATCAGGCTGCTGCGCAAAAACTTATGCGAGACCGACAGTCGCTTGTCGATGCGATGGAAGTTTACAGCTCGATACAACAGGAGTTGAGTGATCAACTAGAATTGATCGAGTTGGGCGAACTGGAGAACGACGCAGAGATTGTGACCGAGGCAGAAGCATCCTTGACTGCGTTGGCCATCAAGGCTGCCTCCAAGGAACTGGAGGCTCTTTTGGATGGGGAAACCGACGGCAACGACAGTTTCCTTGAAATCAAGTCCGGGGCAGGGGGCACCGAGGCGTGTGATTGGGCGTTGATGTTGGCGCGCATGTATATCCGTTGGGCCGAAAAACGCGGGTTTGAAGTCGACCTGCAAGAAGAAACACCAGGTACCGAGGCGGGGATCAAGTCCGTGACCTATCAGATCAAGGGTAAAAACGCCTACGGGTGGCTGAAATCGGAAAGTGGCACGCATCGCCTGGTCCGGATTTCACCCTTTGGAAAAGGCACGCGTGAGACAAGCTTTGCCGCCGTTGGGGCCTATCCGGTGATCGATGATAATATCGAGATTGACGTGAACCCAGCCGATATTCGCATCGATACCTACCGGTCCTCCGGGGCAGGCGGGCAACACGTGAACACCACTGACTCTGCCGTGCGGATCACACATCATCCCACCGGGATAGTGGTTACGAGTTCAGAAAAATCCCAACACCAAAACCGCGACATCGCGATGAAGGCGCTGAAGTCCAGATTATACCAATTAGAGATGGACCGGAGAAATGCCGAGGTGAATGCCATGCATGAGGCCAAGGGCGACGCGGGTTGGGGCAACCAGATACGCTCGTATGTTTTACAGCCTTATCAGATGGTCAAGGATTTGCGGACCAATCACGAGACGGCCGACACGCAAGGCGTTCTGGACGGTGATCTGGATCCTTTCATGGAGGCGACACTGGCGCAGCAAGTTGCAGGAAAATCGCGTGCTGATGCGCGTGCAGAGGATTAGGTGTTGGGATAACGATTGCCGAAATTGTGTTTTCTCACATCTGATATTATTTGAACGCCGCCCTAATTTTTTATAGATTGAGCGAGCATGCCGTAGATTGCCTAAATAGGGTAGATACATGTGGTCAGTGCGTCCCACACTGACGCTCTGCTCGGTGACCCTGACGGGCCGCCTCTCCTTGCGTCATGCGCTTGTGGATGCCTTGCAAAAACGACCATCGTTACAATTTTGGGGTGGCGTCGTCGATCTGCTCGTATAATCTTTCAGCATGATTGATCTATTAGATAAAGAAGCGCTAGACTTGTCTAGGGCCTTGGTAAAGGGCACGCTGAGCGCGCAAGATCTTATGGCTGCTACCTTGGATGCCATTGCAGATCGCAACCCAGATGTGAATGCTATTGTTTCCCTTGGGGAACGGTCGGTGTTAATGTCAGCCGCGGCTGCGGCTGATGCAGCCCCGCGTCGGGGCTGGTTGCACGGAATTCCTATGGCAATCAAAGATTTGGCCGATGTAGAGGGACTGCCAAGCACGTATGGTTCGCCCTTGTTTCGGGACCATATTGCGCCCAAGGATTGTGGTATGGTCGCCAACTTGAGGGCATCGGGCGCGATTTTTATTGGTAAGACCAACACACCAGAATTCGGCTTGGGCAGTCATAGTTTTAATCCTGTACACGGCATGACCAGCAATCCCTATAACCTAAGCCGCAGTGCGGGTGGATCTAGTGGTGGCGCTGCCGTCGCATTGGCCACGCGCATGTTGGCTGTGGCTGATGGATCAGACATGATGGGCTCGTTGCGCAATCCCGCCGCATGGAACAACGTTTATGGTTTTCGACCTACATGGGGATTAATACCGCCAGATCCACGGCCAGAGCGCGAGGCATATCTGTATCGTCTTGCGACACTTGGACCAATGGCGCGCAGTCCAAAGGATCTTGCGGCTTTGTTGCAAACGCAGGTTGGCTCCGATCGCCGTCTAGCCCGCTTGGACCGGATTGACCATGGATCGCTCCGCAATCTGCGCCTTGGGTGGCTTGGCGACTGGGACGGTGCTTTTCCGATGGAGAAAGGTGTCTTGGAGACATGTACGGCCGCTTTGAAAGACATGGAGCGCGCAGGGGCGAGGGTCGAGGCTGTGCCGGCCCCGATGGAGGCTGCGCAACTTTGGACATCTTGGCTTCGGTTGCGGCAGTTCGAGATTGCCGGGTTGAAAAGGGCTATCTACGATGACCCGGACAAAAGAGCGTTTTTGAAGCCAGCAGCATTGTGGGAAGTTGAACATGGCCTTGCTCTGAGTGCGTGTGATGTTCATGAAGCAAGCCACTTGCGCACTGTTTGGCGTGATGTGGTCATGACTTTGTTTGAACAGTATGACGCGCTTATATTGCCATCAGCGCAGGTATGGCCTTTTGACAAGACCATGGTAAATCCTACTGAAATTTCAGGAAAATCGATGGATACGTATCACCGTTGGATGGAGGTTGTGATCCCCGTCAGCCTGCTTGGTCTGCCGGCTATTTCCCTTCCAGCTGGCTTCGGACCTGATGGTCTACCGATGGGTGTGCAAGTGTTTGGACCACCAGATTCTGATGCGCATATCCTGCAAATTGCTCAATCTTGGCATAGGTGCAATCCATGGCCACAGCTGCGTCGGGCCTAGTAGGGCAACTTGTCTGTCATACCAATTGACCCATCTGCGGGTTTCAAAAGGGGACTGCGCATAGCAACAATGTGAGCCGGTTGTAAGACAAACTAACGAAATTCTTAGGTTATAAAGGTGGGAGGATCAGAGAGTTTACTGAACCGTTGATCAACAATTTGGTCGGGTCTGATCCAAAAAAATGATTTGATCGCAAGGTTATCATCTGATCACGTTCGATTTGTGGGCAGATTGTTTGTGTTGGCTATTGAAACGGGCGGTCAATCTGCAACTGTGCGCGATGATAGGCGGGTACTTCTTCTGTTTTCCGAAATCCTGTGGAGCGCGCGGCTTCCATGTAGGTTGCCCAATTGGGGCTTAGGTGCTCAAGCACCAACCGTGAAATCCGCTGTGTACCTGGGCTTTCTCGGACATTTAGCGCTGTAAATCCAACAAAGTAATTATGTTCGAATGAGACCTGCGGTGCGGCAAAACTGAATGAAACACTTAGCGCTCGCCTTCGGCTAAGCAGCATCGCAACACCACCTTCTTGGGGCAATACGACGCCACGATATTCCCGCATTTCGCCGGAATTTCCAAGACCTTGCTGACGCATTGCCTCCTTCAACTCGAAACCACGTACATATGTGTGCATACCCGAGCGGTATATTTTTGCGATACTGACTACATAAATACCTTCTTGCATAAAACTACGGCGGGTGAAGCGGTACAGTCCTGACGGAAACATATCTTCGGGAACCGGACGGCTGGCCGTGCCCAAAAAGTTGCGAGTGATCGGGTTCAGAAATACGTTATCCATAGCCGTGTCAATTTCAGCCACAGGTTCCAGTAAAATTCTGGCATCTACGCTGAAATATTCACAGATCTTATGTAGGACATCTGGGCGGGGAAAACTTTCTCCAGCAAGGTAACGATTGTATTGCGTTCTGTTTATCCCAAGTTCCCGGCAGAGTTGTGACACAGATTTGGACCGAGACGACAATTGGCGCAGATTCGCACCAAACATTTTCCTCAAATCTGCAGGAGAAGTCCTTTTTTTCTCGTTAGGGTTTAGCATTTTTGATTGTTTTCCCGTTGATTTATAGTGCTTTCGGTGTCTTTAGCGTGCAGTTTTATCTTCATATTTTAGTAGGTAAAATGAATTGATGCTATGTCGCGTCATCTGTGATGTTGATTAGCGCCAGTTTCTATACCATCGAACACAAAACACAAGCGTTCGACGCCCTAATAACCGTATCAGCATTTTGGGTGATGCGGCACAATTGTTGCAATGTGTATAGAGGAAGATAGCCATGAATGGGCGAAACATGATTGGTGTTGTTCTGTGGGCGGATGAAACCGCTTGCAAGGCAGTCATCTGGTGCGAGGATCACGGCGATCTAGCCTATTACTCTTCAAGCGAGCAGAGTTCCCTAGACGGCGCCGCGTTCGAGTCTGGTGATTTGGTAGAATTCGAGATGACTCGCGAAAGCGATTTGCGGTATGCTTGGAATCCGCGGCTGGTAAATAGTCAGGAATTTCGCGGTCTTGATAATGCTTTGGAAGCCAAGGCTGACAAAATGGCGCCGCACAGAACGCATAGGCATCGTTCGCTTCCTAGATCTGACCCGAAACGGATGGGAGAATTGATACAAATGCCCGTCGCAGCCGGCGCCTAAAGGGATTTTCGGTTGTCAGATGATCAGTGGAATGCGAAGGTTTTTGCGCAAAGTAGTGTGGGCGACTGTATAGTGGATTGTGTTGATGCGTATCAGCTATGCTTGTCCCCGCTTTTTAATAAGATCGGCAGTTTATAGTGTGAGTTTGTCGACCTACGCAGGCCTTTTTAAGATTTATTGCGGGAGATCCCGCCGATGGCCTTGGTGGGACGGACTTTGTTACAAGTCCTGAGGTATGCATTTCGTCGTCTGATATTTTGCCACCTCTATCGTTCAAAAATGTTCTGTTTTAGCCATTCGTGGTGCGTGGTGCGTGGTGCGTGGTGCGTGGTGCGTGGTGAGATTGCAACGCTTGCTATGAGTGGTGTGTTGCGGCTTTCCTAGCCGGATGTATTGGATGTGAATGTAGCGCGTTTCTGCTCATGCCGCGAGCAGGCCATTTATGCATTCAGGGTCATTATCAACGCAGACGATCTGTGGTGCGCCCTGCTACTCGAGGGTCTGTTTCAGACTGCGTATAACGCGCACAGTAGGCAAAGACACGTCCACCATGATCACCGGCTGCTGGTAATAGGTCTATCCAACACATTGAGTTTTGGAACTTGCGATCAACAGCAAGCTCATCGTGCAGAAAGTCCATTGATTATGTCCGGTTTGGGGCCTTTGGCTTGGATCGCTTCGGCCCTTTGCGCGGCCTAATACGCAGGGTCAGCTCCAGATCATAATAACCCCGGTACACGCGTTTGTGGTTCTAGTCATAGCCTGTGACGTTGTGCAGATGCAAAAAAAGATCAAAATCTCTTGTTTTGCAATTGGCTGTCAAGCGCACAAGCCAGTCTGCGATCTCAGCATTGCGAGTCAGCTGGGTTGCAAAACTTAATCGTGCAAGATTGTTTCCGAGGCTCATTTGAGAATTTTATTCACCAAGCAGAATGAGGGTAAAACGAGACCGCCTTATGTTTTTTTGTATTGCAGAGTGTGGATTGGGTGTTTAGAGGGTGCGAGTGACTTGGGAGAGGTGCCGGAGTGGTCGAACGGGGCGGATTCGAAATCCGTTGTACCTGCAAGGGTACCCAGGGTTCGAATCCCTGTCTCTCCGCCACTTACGCAGTATGCGTGGTTTTGTTGGGTTTCAAACAGTGCCCTAATTCACTGGAAACGCACGCCAAATCTACTTCACTAGTTTTCATTGGATTTACTCGGATTGCGTCGGTATATGTTCACTGTGTGGTATGAAAAGTGGTATTTCCGGTGGCAGCACTTAGTGGCAAGCTCACAAAAAAACTGGTTGAGAATCTTGGACCTGGGCGACATGGCGACGGATCGGGTCTTTATTTGGTCGTAGACCCGTCAGGAGCGCGACGTTGGATCGTACGCGTTACCGTCAAAGGGCAAAAAAATGCCAAGGGCGCGCCACTCCGCACGGACTTTGGCTTGGGTGGCGCAGATGTGGTCACGCTGAACCAAGCCCGCGAACGCGCGTTAGAGTATCGCCGCATGGCAAAATCCGGCCTGAACCCGCGATACAACGCAAACCGAGACATTCCCACCTTTGAAGATATGAGTCGCCAGGT
>JAQXDR010000175.1 GCA_029251265.1 Pseudoprimorskyibacter sp.
TTTGCGATGCCAGAGCCGCCCTCTGACAGGGATGCCGTGGAACAGCATTTGAATACCTTGGTCGAATTGGATTTGCCTGTCACGGAAGACTGGATCACATCAGATGAACTTGATGACAATCCAGAGTTGATTAAAACGCTGTCGGTGCGTCCACCGCGTGGTGCGGGTCATGTGCGATTGGTTCGGATTGGGCAGGGGGAGACTCAGGTTGATTTGCAGCCTTGTGGCGGCACTCATGTGTCGCGGACATCTGAAATTGGGCTGTTGAGGCTTGGCAAGATTGAGAAAAAAGGAAAGCAGAACCGTCGCGTAAAGCTTCATTTTGCTGACGGCTAGATCCTCTGTTTGGCTCGGTATACGATTGTATCCCTCTAACACGTTGAAAATATTACTTAATTGACATACTCATCAAAGCCTGCCAGAGAGTGGGTACTTTGACACTGTTTGGCATTGGATCGTATTATGACCCAGATCGATGATCATCCGCTGCGTTATCAGCTTGCCAATGAACTGCACGCCCGTCCATTTCCGACTTTGCAGGCACCTTGTCGCGCGGTGTATCTTGCTCTTGCGCCTGTGCGCTCGGGCAAAGACCGCGATCGTGATGCGGAGCGGTCCCATTTGATTGCATTGCTTGATCGGCATGGGGCACCGCATCCGCAGCCCAGTGCCACGCATTACACGGGTCAGATTGGCCGCCATCGTCTGAAGTGGGAAAGCCATACAGAATTTGTGACCTACACCGTTTTTCTAGAGGGTCTGAGCGAACGTCCGTTTGATCCTGATGATACGGAGGTCTTGCCGGAAGACTGGCTGGCAACAGCACCCGGGCAGCGCATTACCTCTGCGTTGATTCGTGTCGAGGCGCGTGATGCTGATGCCACCCGCAGCCGTGCTCCGATTGCGAAGGCTTTGTCAGAGTGGTTTCTTCCCGAAAGCCTTGCGTCGGCACGTGTGTTGGACGGAGATGCCTTGATTGCGGGTGACTTTCACATTGACCCCATGGGACATATGCGTTTCGCGGTCTTCGCCAAGCCAGGTGTCGGTGCCAGCCGCATCGGGCGTATCGTGCAACGTCTTTGCGAAATTGAAACCTATAAAACCATGTCGATGCTGGGGTTTGCCCATGTGCGTGAAACGGGCGCTGATTTGAGTCGTATTGAACAGGCTTTGACAGAATTGATCGCGGGCATGACCAGCGAAGGCGCGGCGGAGGAAAGCCAGTTACAAGATTTGCTGACACTCGCCGCAGAGCTTGAATCCCTTCAGGCCAAAGGATCGTTCCGGTTTGGAGCGACGCGCGCCTACGCCGCTTTGGTCGGTCAGCGTATCGAAGTGTTGCGTGAAGCACGGTATGAGGGCCGACAGACTTTTTCCGAATTTATGATGCGTAGATTCGATCCGGCGATGCGTACGGTTACGGCCCATGAACGTCGCCTTGAAGGCTTGGCAGCAAGAGCCATGCGCGCGGGTGAACTTCTTCGTACACGGGTCGAGGTGACAAGGTCTGCGCAAAACCAGACGATTTTAGAAAGCATGGACCGGCGTGCGGACTTTCAGCTACGTCTTCAGGAAACGGTCGAAAGTCTGTCCGTGGTTGCCATCAGTTATTACGCGGTATCGCTTGGTGGGTATTTGCTTGCGCCGTTTGTCGGGCCACTAGGCCTTTCAAAGGCCGTATTGACTGCAATTATCACACCGCCTGTCATCGCGGCGGTGTGGTTTATGGCGCGTCGGATCCGTAAATCTGTAATTAAATAAACACCTCAACTGACCTATCAAGGTAGGTCAGCGCCCCCGTTGCCGCGGGTCCAGTGCATCACGCAATCCATCACCGAGGTAGTTCACGCTTAGCACCGTCAACGATATCGCCAATCCCGGTAGCAACACGCGTTCGGGAAACTGCTCCATTCGAGACACAGCATCTGCCAACATCTTGCCCCATGTGGGAAAGTCGGACGGAAAACCAACACCCAAAAAGCTAAGAGCGCTTTCGGTGATAATTGCTGTGGCAAGTCCCAAGGTGGCCGACACCATAATTGGGGACAAAACATTGGGCAGCAGATGTCGTGTGATAATTTTGCGCGAAGACGTCCCGATGGAGCGCGCAGCAAGGATGAACTCGCGCTCTTTCAGAGCCAGAATATCCCCACGCACAATGCGTGCGGTGGGCATCCAGCTGGTAATGCCAATGATTGCCACGATCAGGACGAACATCTCACCCACGGGGCCGATTGTGATCTGCCAGTCGATTCCCAGTGCAGCGAATGGCTCCGCTTTACTGACGCGGAATTGCCCCCGAAACAGCGTTACTGCAACCAGAACGATCGGCAGAATAGGCAGTGACAAAAACAGGTCTGTCAGGCGCATCAGCGGTCCGTCAAGGCGTTTGAAATAACCCGCCAATACGCCAACAGTGGTTCCAATTAAAAGCGTCAGGACCATTGCAGCCCAACCAACAGCCATCGATGCCCGCCCGCCCGATAGAAGCTGCGCCAACAGGTCTCTGCCCAGATTGTCAGTGCCCAAAGGATGCGCCCAAGATGTTTTGGCCCATTCATCCCAAAGAGATGTGTACATTGGGCGGATATCACGCGCGCGGATGTTGATATTGGTTGGGTCCAACGTCCAGATATATGGCCCGACCAGAACAGCCAGTGTTATCATGATCAGAACGAACGCTCCGGCCATCGCCCCTTTGTGTTGGCGAAATTGCAACCAGATATCCTGCGACTGACTTCGCGACGGGGCAGACGGACCTTCGTCCTGCAGTGCTTGGATGGGTGTGGGGTCAGTCATAGCGGATCCTCGGATCGAGGATGCCATACAATAGGTCCGCGATCAGGTTGAACATCACAATCAGGAAGGCAAATATGAAGGTCAGGGTCATAACCATCGGGATGTCGCTGGCGAACAGGGCCCCGATCAAAAGCTGACCGATTCCGTTCACCTTGAACACCACCTCGGTGATGATCGCGCCTCCAAAAATTGACGGCACATTCAGTGCGATCACCGTAATCACGGGTATCATGGAATTACGAAGCACGTGAATTCCGACGACGACGGCCTCGCTCAATCCCTTGGCGCGGGCGGTGCGCACGTAATCCTGGTTTAGGTTGTCCAGCATAGAGGCGCGCATGTAGCGTGAAATCTGCGCGGTGGTCTGTAAGGCAAGAACCATAACCGGAAGAACCATCTGTCGAAGCTGGACAACAAAACTGTCCCAATCCACCACATTATGAACAGTGTTGTAGACCGACGGTAACCAATCAAGCTGGACAGCAAAGATAACGATCATAAGTGGTCCGGTAAAGAATGGCGGAATTGAAAAGCCGATCATGGTGATGAATGTGCCGGATTGATCGAAAATTGAATACTGTCTGTACGCGGAATAAATTCCAATGGGCAAGGCGATCAGGATCCCGACCACATAGGCCATGCCCACAACCCACAGCGTCTGCGGAATACGCTGTGCGATGATATCCATGACAGGCGACCGGGTTTCCCAGCTCATAATTCGCTGCTTGCGTTCGTAAATTTCAAGGCTACCGTCGGCCGTCTCACGGATCACACCTGCGGCGAGGTTTTCGTCTATCCAGCTTTGTGGAACGTCGGCCAGCAGTGGGCTCCACTGCCAGGATATTTCTGTGCCAAAGATCAGATCTATCAGCACCTGTGGCTCGATCCAGAACATCTGAACCAGCCATTTCCAGAATTGTTCGTACCAGGGGCCGTTCAACCCCATGGCTTCGCGCATCTTTTCACGCACTTCTGGTGGGATCGTCAGTGGCTGAGACGCAAGGGGATCACCCGGTGCAAGTTTCAGCAGCAAAAAGATCGCCAGTGCGATGATTAAAAGCGTCGGGACTGACAGAACCAGTCGTCGGATGGCGTAGGTAAGCATCAGGCGGCGCCTCGAAACATCGCTTTGGGAAGGGGAGGGGTAGTCGATGGGGCGGCGCAACTCAACAGTGCGCCGCCCTAAATTTTAATTGTTTAGTCGATCCGATGCCAATCGGAAACATTCCACAGCTCGCTGTCCCAAACGTTCAGGACAACACCGCCTAAGGAGTTGGCATGTGCAGACAGGCGACCACGGTGAACCAGTGGGATCATACCCCCGTTTTCAACCATCATGTCGTTGAGCTGGCGACCTAGGCGAGCACGCTCGTCAAGATCTGCTGTCCCACGTAGTTTTGTGTGCAGCGCGTCATACTCGGGCATACAGAAACGGCTGATGTTTTCACCCTGCCACTGCGACGCAGGGCTTGGCTCTTTGCCGCACAGGCCGTTGGCCAGGTAGCTCTGCGGGTCGGTGCCCGAGAACGTGTTCGCGTACATTTCGACGTCAGCGTAGAACTTCTGGAAGGTATCAGGTGACGCAGGGTCACCACCAAAGAAGATCGATGCGTTCAGGTTGCGCAGCTCTGTCTCAATACCGATCTCACTCCACCACTGCTTAATCAGGGCCTGGAAGTCCTGACGCACAGCATTGGTTGACGTTTGGTACAGAATGGACAACGGCACACCATCAGGTGTTTCACGAACGCCGTCACCATCAGTATCCATGTATCCAGCAGCATCGAGCATTGCATTTGCGCCGGCGATGTCCTGCGTGTCACACGAGAGGGTGTCAGAATTGAACGCAGCAGGTGCTGGAATCCAGTTACACGTTACCTTACCTGCCTGACCGTAGCCGATTTCGACCAGCAAAGGACGGTCGATGGCCAACGACATGGCTTTGTAGACCGCAGGATCGCCCAAGAATGGGTGAGGGCCAACGACCGAACGTTCATCTGGACCCAAGGCTGGATCAGGGTTGGTGGCGTTCAGCATGATGCGTTCGACCAACGGACCAAAGCCCGCAACCGGTGTGCCTTTGCCACCTGCCTGCATGCGCTGGATGACGTCAGGTGCAAGCTGAAGGTTCCAAGCGTAGTCGAATTCACCTGTTTCCATCACAGCACGGCCAGCGGCAGTAGCGTCGCCGCCACCTTTGAACGTGACGCTTGCAAAGGCAGGTTTGGCAGCATCGCGATAGTTGTCGTTCGCAACCATCTGGATCACGTCATTGGGACGGAAATCCGTCACAACAAACGGGCCTGTGCCGATCGGGCCAAAGTTCTGTTCGGTACAGGTTGGTGCTGCGGCACCTGAACACGCGGCAAACTGAGCGGCTTGCAGGATTGGGCTTTCGCCACCAACAAACGGACCGTAGGGGTTTGGCTGCGCGGATTCAAAATTTACGACGACGGTTAGATCGTCTGGTGTGTCGACCGAGCTTACGCCTTCAAACTTGGTCAGCTGTGCGCAACCACCTTCGGGATGCGTGCAGTAGTCATATGTGAATTTCACGTCGGCAGATGTGAACGGCGTACCGTCGGACCACAGAATACCTGGCGTTATGTTCCACGTGATGGATTGAAGGTCCTCAGACACGCCGCCATTGGCGACTGTTGGCACTTCGCTGACCAGCCAAGGTATCAAAGCACCATCCTGATTGTAGCGAGCGAGCGGTTCGATGATCATCGAAGCGCTTTCAACATCCTTGGTACCGCCCGACAGGAACGGGTTCAGGATTGAGGGTGCCTGCCAGTAAATAATGCTGACGTTACCGTCTGAGCCACGTTCCGCCATTGCGGCGGGCGCCATCGCGGTTGCGGCTACGGCCCCCAAAAGAAGGGATTTGAGCGTCATTGGGTTCTCCCTGTTATGGCGCAGGGTATCCGCGCCTTTCGTTGGGCCAGAGATTCGGTCGCGTATATTTCGCGCAGTCACCCCCGGCTGTGTGCCTTATCACATCAGACCAGCCAGAAATTGCAATAGGTTCTGCGACTTTCAGGGCATCTCGGGTTTGACAGTGCCTGTTTCGTGGCATTCACTGCACCCAACTAGGGAGTTTATGACACAATGCTGGACAGTACCATCGCCCGGATCGAAGGGTTACGAGTGGAATTTCAGACCAAGGACGGCCCCGTAGTTGGAGTCGAAGACGTAAGCTTTGACATTCATCCCGGTGAAACCGTCTGCGTGGTCGGAGAATCAGGCTCTGGTAAATCCGTAAGTTCTCTGTCTCTGATGCGGCTCGTGGAATATGGCGGCGGTACAATTGCCGGCGGTCGGCTGTTGTTTGAACGGCGCGATGGCAAAGAGATTGATCTTTGTGACACTGATCAAGACTTGATGCGCACCATCCGTGGCAACGAAATCGGTATGATTTTCCAAGAACCGATGACTGCTTTGAACCCGGTCTTTACCGTTGGCCGTCAGCTGACCGAAGGACTGCGTGTTCACAAGAAGTTCAGCAAATCACAGGCCGAGGCCCGTGCTCTAGAACTGCTACATCAGGTCAGAATTCCTGAACCAGAGCGGCGTTTGCATCAATATCCACATGAATTATCGGGGGGCATGCGTCAGCGCGTTGTGATCGCCATGGCGCTTGCTTGCGAGCCTAGGTTACTGATCGCGGATGAGCCAACGACCGCCTTGGACGTGACCATTCAAGCTGAAATTCTCGCGTTGATGGATCGCTTGAAACGCGAAACCGGAACGGCCGTTATGTTCATTACGCATGACATGGCAGTGGTCGCCCAAATGGCGGATCGCGTGGTCGTCATGTTCCGCGGTAACAAGGTCGAAGAAGGCTCTGTTGAGGAAATTTTTGAAAATCCTCAGCATAATTATACCCGCGCTTTGCTGGCGGCGGTGCCCCGTTTGGGCGAGATGACGGGTACAGATTTGCCTCAACCGATGCGCCTTTTGGGGCACAAAGGCGCAGCACCTGAACCAATCAAAGGCACAGACGAGCCTCTTCTGACGGTCAAAAACCTCACCACCCGATTCCCTGTGACTGGAGGTTTTTTCCGGCGTCTTGTTGCGAATGTTCATGCCGTCGAAGATGTGTCATTCACAATAAATCGTGGCCAAACCCTGAGCCTTGTGGGCGAATCAGGGTGCGGCAAATCGTCAGCGGGCCGATCTTTGCTGCGGTTGGTTGAACCGCAATCAGGATCCATTCACTTGGGCGATACTGACATTCTTGGCTTGAATGTAGATAGTCTTCGCTCCGCTCGCCGCGATATGCAGATGATTTTTCAGGACCCATTTGCGAGCCTCAACCCGCAAATGCGCCTCTTGGATCAAGTGGCCGAGCCAATGCGCAATTATGCAACAGCATCGGGTAAGGAGTTAGAAGACCGAGTTGCCGGACTCTTCGATCGTGTGGAATTGCCCCGCAGCTTTATGCGGCGATATCCACACGAGCTGTCCGGGGGCCAGAGGCAGCGAATCGCGATTGCGCGTGCGCTTGCGTTGAACCCCAAACTGATCGTCGCAGACGAGGCCGTGTCAGCGCTGGATGTGTCCGTGCAGGCGCAGGTGCTGAACCTGATGATGGAATTACAGGCAGAATTGGGGGTCAGCTACCTGTTTATCAGTCATGACATGGCTGTCGTCGAACGGGTCAGTCACTACGTGGGCGTAATGTATCTTGGACGAATCGTGGAAATTGGTCCGAGACGCGCAGTGTTTGAAAACCCACAACATCCCTACACACAGGCGCTGATGAAGGCGGTGCCAATCGCCGACCCACGGCGGCGCAAATCGGAAAAGGATCTGAACTTCAAACCAATTCCATCTCCGATACATCCGGTCGACTATGAACCAGAGCCGAGCGTCTATAAAGAGGTGACCCCAGGGCATAATGTGCTCATTACAGATAGTGGATATTGATGATGACTGATGTATTGAGCCCGCGGGCCTTAATGGAAAAATTGATCGGTTTTGACACAGTTAGCCGGAATTCGAACCTCCCGTTGATTGACTGGGTATTGGGCTACCTGAAAAGTCACGGAATCAAAGCGGAAAAACACGTCACTGATGATGGTGAAAAGGCCGGACTTTGGGCGCATGCTGGCCCTTGGGAGCCCGGTGGCGTTGTTTTGAACGGACATACCGATGTGGTTCCCGTTGATGGGCAGGCTTGGGTGACGGATCCGTTCACGGTGGTCGAAAAAGATGGAAAGCTTTACGGTCGCGGCACCTGTGACATGAAAGGCTTTGACGCGTTAGCTATATGGGCCATGGTCGAGGCCCATACCCGTGGCGTATCGCGACCCCTTCAGCTGGCTTTGACTTGGGACGAAGAAGTAGGCTGCATTGGCGCTGCGCCTTTGATTGCCTCTCTTGCAGACAAATTTCCGCGTGCGTCTGATGTGATCGTTGGCGAGCCTACGATGATGGAAACGGTCACCGGACACAAAGGCGGCGTGACCTACTGGGTTCATGTGCATGGCTTCGAGGTTCACAGCTCTATTTTGCATACCGGCGTCTCTGCGGTCATGGAAGCCGCCAAACTGATCGACTGGGCCAACCAGATGAATGCAGAACTTGGGGCAGCGACGCCGCAGGGCATGGCTGCGATTTTTGATCCACCCTATACAAATCTGCATGTCGGACAGATTTCAGGCGGTACGGCGCATAATATCTCTGCAAAGGATTGCGAATTTGGCTTTGGATTTCGCGTTGTCCCTGGCGAAAATCCTGATGATTGGCGGGCACGGTTCACTGCCAAAGTGGCCGAGATCGAAGCGGGGATGAAGGCCATCCGCCCCGAATCAAGCATAGAAGTGCGTGAAATATTCTACCTGCCTCCCTTTGCGCCGACCGAAAACAATGCGGCAGAGGCCTTGGTGCGCAGCCTGTCTGGTGACAATGCGACCCATGTGGTCAGTTATGGCTCGGATGCGAGTCATTTTCAGGCGGCCGGCTTTGCGACGGTGCTGTGTGGTCCGGGCAACATTGCAATGGCGCATCAACCGAACGAATACATTACCATCGCCCAATTTGAAGAAGGTCAGGCCTTTTTGAATCGGCTGCTTGATCGGCTGTCGTGACACCGTTTCCAATTTCAGAAACCAGCCCGATAGTCTTTGCCGGGCCGGTGCCGACACAGGCTGATTTGGTGGTGGTCGGAGGCGGCGTCGTTGGCACAACCACCGCGCTATATGCGGCCCGTGCCGGACTTCGTGTTGTTTTGTGCGAAAAGGGACGAATCGCAGGCGAACAATCCAGTCGCAACTGGGGATGGATCCGACGACAGGGGCGCGACCCGCACGAGCTGCCCATTATGATAGAGGCTGACCGACTATGGCGCGAGCTGGATCGTGAAACCAATGTGGATATTGGTCTTCGTGAGCAGGGCGTTACATATCTCACCCGATCGGCCCGAGAGTTCGAACACTTCGAAGACTGGATGGACGTCGCTCGATCACATGCGCTAGAAACACAGCTTTTTGACTCGCCAGCTCTGGATCGCAGGTTTCCGGAATTTGCGGGGCAGGGATACGTCGGGGCCATGTATACCGCCCGCGATATGCGTGCCGAGCCGTGGATAGCGGTCCCGGCTTTGGCAGAAATTGCCCTAAGAGAAGGCGCAGCAATCGCCGAAAACTGCGCCGTGCGGGCCTTAGACATGGTGGGCGGAAAAGTTGCGGGTGTTATCACGGAATCGGGGCGAATCTCGGCGCCGCGAGTTGTGTTGGCCGGTGGGGCGTGGTCGTCGCTTTTCCTGCGGGCCCATGGGGTGTCGATTCCACAGCTTTCTGTGCGCGCGTCCGTGGTTCAGACCGATCCTGTCGAATTACCCCACGCAGGGGGTGCGGTGGATGAAAAGGTTGCCTTTCGCACCCGCGCGGATGGCGGCCTGTCCATCGCAGCCCCCGGTTTTCATGAACTGTTTATAGGTCCGGATGCCTTTCGCAATCTGAAAGCCTATCTGCCACAATTGCGGGCTGATCCGTTTGGAACGCGGTTTTTACCAGCAGCACCACGGGGGTTTCCTGACAGCTGGTCAACGGCGCGTCACTGGTCGCCGGACTCAGTGTCCCCGTTTGAAAGCCAACGTGTGCTGAACCCTAGCCCTAATATGACCCAGTTGCGCCGGACGATAGGACGGATTGAAAAAATGTTTCCCAAGGTTGGGTCGATTCGCCCACGCAGCGCCTGGGCTGGAATGATCGACACCATGCCAGATGTCGTTCCGGTCGTGGATCACGTTTCTGCCTTGCCCGGCCTGATCGTTGGCTGCGGTATGTCGGGACATGGCTTTGGTATCGGGCCGGCCATGGGCCGTATCCTAGCAGATTTGTCCCGCGATCAAGATCCCGGTCACGATCTGTCGCGGTTTCGGCTCTCGCGCTTCAGCGATGGTTCTACTGTGGCAATCGGCCCGTCTGTCTGACAAGCCAAAGCGTCGCCTTTGCAGCCCACCATGACATCTGCCTCTTGAAACGATCAAGAAGCTGCGCCACGCTCTGTTTCGATCAACACCGGAGAATCCCATGCCCGTAAAGAACCGCTTTGCCGAACTGCACGACGAAATCACCGCCTGGCGGCGTGATATTCATGAACATCCAGAGTTATTGTATGACACCCACCGGACCTCGGCATTGGTTGCGGACAAGCTGGGGGCTTTTGGGTGTGACGAGGTGGTCACGGGCATTGGTCGCACAGGTGTGGTGGGCGTCATCAAGGGCCGCAGCACCGGGTCAGGCAAAGTCATAGGCTTGCGCGCAGATATGGATGCGCTGCCGATTCTTGAGGCAACAGGCCTTGAGTATGCATCAAAAACGCCGGGGTCCATGCATGCCTGTGGCCACGACGGTCATACGGCCATGCTTTTGGGGGCTGCGAAATACCTAAGCGAGACCCGAAATTTCGATGGAACGGTTGTCGTCATATTTCAGCCCGCAGAAGAAGGTGGCGCGGGTGGCCGTGAAATGTGCGAAGACGGCATGATGGATCGTTTTGGCATTCAAGAGGTCTACGGCATGCACAATTGGCCGGGCAAACCTGCGGGCAGCTTTGCGATCCGGTCTGGGCCATTCTTTGCGGCCGCAGATCAGTGGGAGGTCCGCCTGAAAGGCTTTGGTGGACATGCGGCCAAGCCGCATGTGACGGTCGATCCGGTGGTTTTATCGGCTCAGGTGGTTATGGCGTTGCAAACAATTGCCAGCCGCAATGCGGATCCGATCGATCAGGTTGTGGTGTCGGTGACCTCCATCGAAAGTTCGTCCAAGGCTTTTAACGTCATCCCACAAGAAGTGCACATCAAAGGGACCGCCCGCACGATGTCGCGCGACATGCGCGCATTGGTAGAGCGTCGTTTGACCGAGATTTGCACAGGCATTGCCACCGCTGCGGGGGGCTCTGCGGATGTGCATTTCTACAAAGGATATCCTGTGATGGCGAACCATGAAGACGCGACCGAATTTGCAGCCAAAGTTGCGACGGATGTGTCTGGAGCCTGCGAAAATGCGCCAATGGTCATGGGCGGCGAAGATTTCGCCTTTATGCTTGAGGAGCGTCCGGGTGCTTATATCCTCGTCGGGAATGGCGATACGTCGGATGTGCATCATCCGGAATATAATTTCAACGATGAGGCTATTCCTGCGGGATGCAGTTGGTGGGCAGGTCTGGCTGAACAACGTATGCCCGCAACCTGATTGCTCCGCGGCTGGCTGCGATTGATGTGACGATTGACGGATCGTAAGGTCATGGCAAGCGCGCGTCCGCAAACCGCTATGATCTGTGTATGCCACAGATCATAGCGGTTTGTTTTTTCGGAGGCCAAAAAAATAAGTAGTGTCCGTAATTCGTGTTGGCCCTCTTCGTTTTGGGCGTAAGTGGCCAATATTATTCGGCTTTCTGAAAGGAGCCGAAAATGCATCAGCACCATTTTACCCAGTTCCTCAAGCACTTTGATTTGCTGGACCCTGCGCAGATTGAAGAAGCCAGAGTTCGAATTTCCAATGTCCGCAGGAAAAAAGGAAGCACTCGCATAAATCGAAGGTGGCGGCGCTCGTGAATGTCCCCACTGCGGTAGCAGTAAGCATCAAAAATGGGGCAAGACGCGCACGAGTGTGCAGCGCTACCGTTGTGGAAGACGTAAAAAGACCTTCAGTGGACGCACTGGCACATGGATTGCGCGCTGGCAAGACGCCTTGGTCTCAACAAACACACAGTATGGTGCTGGCATTTGATTGCACTCTCCGCTCTTTCTGGCATACCCGATATGGCCTTTTCCGGCATCGTTGAGGTCGACGAAACATACCAGAAGGAATCCCGCAAAGGCAGTCGTGAGTGGGTCAGACATCAGCGCGATCCTCTCAACTACCCCAAGCCTCCCAGAATGCGCTGGTATGAATACGGCAAGAAAGGGGTGCCCATGCTGCGCGGTCTCTCCAAGTGGCCGTTGCCCATTCTCACTGTTGTAGATCGTAGCGGTGCCCGTTGTTTACAGCGCATCCCCAATCGCAATCATTCTACCATCAAGCAAGCACTGTCTCCGATGCTGGCTCCCGATGCCGTTCTCTGCACTGACGCTGATCCCGCCTATAAGGCGCTTTCAAAGACCCAAGGCTTCGAGCACTTCATCGTTCGAAGCAAACCAGGTCAAAAAGACCATGTCGGCCTCATATCACATCCAGAACGTCAATTCTCGGCATTCGCGCTTTAAAGATTTTCTTCGCCCATTTCGCGGCCCAGCCTCCAAGAATCTCGCGGGCGATATTCAATGGTTCCTTGCATGCGCCAGTAGTATTAACCCTTCGGACGCCATGTAACGGGCATTGCGGTGAGGTGCTTGCGGTTTGGATAACGATTGCTGTGATCGGTCAGGTTCAGGTTGCACGACGAATGAAGTGTTTGACCCCAAGAAGGATAAGCCCGATTGGAATCCACAGAAAAACACCCATCAAGTAGAATCCCAGCGACCAAAGCGGGTAGATGTGTTCGCCGACGTCCATTCCTAAGAATAGGCATTCTTCAGGGCCTCTTGCCCATATCTTACAGCCATTGAGCCGGGCAAGCTGAGCGACGAAGAAGCCAACGGCCGGCTGGCCAAAGGACAACTATCAGGGCGAGAGATGTGGAAACCCTGTCATTCTTGTCTTCCATGCCAACTGCGCTGGAAATCTGGTTCATCGGTGTATCAAATCAGTCAGACACCACGAAACCACAAGATGTTATAAACAGACCAACACGATTTGAAGACACTACTAAAAAATATAGGCACGGATGCCGAGTGACTGATCGGTGCTATGATTTCTATGTATCCAGAGGATAGAACACTTGCAGCGGAGCACTGCTGATCACACCAAGATCATAGAAACCGTGATGATCTTGGTGGCGTGTTTCACACTCAAAGGATTGTCTGTGTGAAAAGTCTCGAAGCAGGCAGACGCTGTTATGCATTTACCTTGTTGAACCAAATCAAAGGTCGCGTGAGTAGACGACGTTGATCTTTGCCGCCAAAACCGCAGTGATCATCTGGTCGATGTTGTCCTTGATGACGGCTGACTATCCCCCGGTGTGGCTCATATGCCGTGACACGCGCCCGTCTACAGTTTGCCGCGAATAGTCAAAGTCATGTCCTTTGGGTTTGCGTGCTATGGCCTCGCGGATGGCGTTTTCCAACGGGGCGTTATCATGCGGATGGTTGCGCAGTCCGGCGCGCAGATCTGCGTTATCTTCTTGGCCCAAACACATAAAAAGCTCGCCCGTGCAGGTGAGGCGCACTCTGTTACAGCTTTCACAAAAATTATGGGTCAAAGGCGTGATAAAGCCTATTTTTTGGCCGGTCTGTTCTATCCGGACATAGCGCGCAGGCCCGCCCGTCCGTTCCGCCAGATCTGTCAGGGTGTAGTGTTCAGCCAGTCGTGCGCGCAGATCGCTGAGCCTCCAATATTGGTCCAAGCGGTCTTCGTTTCCGATGTCCCCCATTGGCATGACCTCGATCCATGTCAGATCCATGTCTTCGCGCGCGCACCACTCTGTCATCGGCAAAAGTTCGTCTTCGTTGAACCCCTTTAGTGCCACTGCGTTGATTTTGATCCGAAGTCCCGCCTTGCGCGCTGCATCGATCCCGCGCAGTACCTGTGGCAGTCGGCCCCATCGTGTAATGTCTGCGAATTTACGGTCGTCCATTGTATCCAGCGACACGTTGATACGCCGCACGCCTGCTGCGGCCAGATCATCTGCAAAGCGTTCCAACTGCGAGCCGTTTGTGGTCAGCGTCAATTCTTGCAAGTGACCTGCATCCAGATGGCGCGACATAGCCCGAAAAAAGGTCATTATATCGCGTCGGACCAGAGGTTCTCCGCCTGTGATACGAAGCTTTTGCACACCCAGACCGATAAAGGTGGAACACATGCGATCCAGCTCCTCCAGCGTCAAAAGCTCTTTCTTGGGCAGAAAGGTCATATTTTCGGACATGCAATAGACACACCGAAAATCGCACCGGTCGGTGACCGAAACGCGGAGGTAATCTATGGGTCGCAAGAAAGGGTCGATCAAAGGCGTGCTCATATGGGTAACTTAGGTGTCAGTCCTGCCACAAGCAAGCATGTGCTTCGGGCATATTTGGACTTGTTGACGCATCATGCGATAAAGACGCTGCAGAACAGGTGTTTGCGCGGCTGTCTTGGCTGATGTTTGTGTGCAACGGCGGTGTCAAAGACTGCGCGCGGCCTTGTGCAGGGAAAGGGGGACATACCCGCACATTGCACAGCCAGAAACGCGTGGTTGCGGACCGGATCGTGACGGACCGGATCGCGTTGTTAAACGGCAACCAAATTTTCAGATTTTCCATTTGTGCATGTCGACAAAATGAGTTGCCGACACCTGAACGCTTTCAAACGCAAAGATCACGGCGGCCCGCCGATGACACGATCTGGACCGCGACAGCTTCGATCGGCGTTTTAGTCAGTCATGTGACTGCTGCTTGGCGGCCTTACGTGATCGCAGTTTGTCCATCAAA
>JAQXDR010000177.1 GCA_029251265.1 Pseudoprimorskyibacter sp.
CGTCCTGGTACGGGCTCATCTGCATCCGTATCGTCATCCGCATCGCCCAAATTGAAATTTGTATAGTCCCCATCCAGATCGCCATTATCGCCAAGGATGTTTTCATCATTGACGTCATAACCGTCATCTGTGTCGGCCCCTTCAAAATCGTCGAGCAAACCGTCGCCATCTGTATCCGCCAAGCCGCCCAGGGCCGTCGGTTGACCATCATCGCGTTCTGCAACATCCAAGGTACCGTCATCGTCGCTATCGCTGTCGATTGCGTCGACAATTGTATCCCCGTCTGTGTCCACTTGGACAAGACCGGCGCTCGCCACAGGGTTTGTATCGCCGATCGCCTGATCATAAGCATCGTCAAGCCCGTCATTGTCTGCGTCTATTCCCGAGGGTGCGATATAGCCCGCGGTAGATTGCGCCTCGATATTATCTGCGATCCCATCGTTGTCCTTGTCGATATCAAGGTGGTCGGGTGCGCCGTCTGCATCCATATCGGGCAGTGGTGGAACAAATTCTGTTAAGAGGTTGCGGGCGCCATCATTATTGCCGGAGGGGATGGTTGTGCCGATGTAGGTCGCGGTCGGATTTGCGGTTGTAAAATCGTTGATCAGAAATATCTCGCCGGTGGCGTTGTCAAAGGCATAGAGCTCTTGATCGCCATTGGCGTTGGTTGCCCCCCAGACAGCGCCAGAGCTGATGGCCACAGCCCCACCATTGGGATCGGTGATGACTGTTGTGGTTTCCGACGCTGTGTTGGCTACTAAGTCTACAGTGACTTTTTGCAGCTTTGACCCCTTAACACCGTAGAGGACCCCGCCTATCAGGCTGTAGTCGATCGCACTGTTTAGTGCGCCGGTTAATTCCGTCGGAGCAGCAGTGGCCAGATCGATTTTGTAAGCTTTATTGTCACTTTGAACGACGAGGTGGCCGTCCATGACATCACCGGCGACGGAATTTACATTGGTTGTTCCGACCAAAAACGCCTCGCCGTTGGCATCGATCTTGATTAGGTCTGTCGGGACAACTGCAGCTCCAAGCGCATCCACACCCACTGACTGTGCCAAACCAAAAATAAAATCTGTATCGGTGTCATAGCCGATGGCATTGTAGGTAAAGCCAGAGTTGGTGCCGATCGGGATATATGAGGCTGCTGCAGGATCCAGAGCGAACAGCTGTCCCACTCCGAAGGCCGTGCTGTTGATGACCTGAAATGTCAGGTTGGTACCGCTGAAGTCGTCCGCAACACCCAATGTGCCGGTTGGCAGCGTGATTTGCTGGGTTGGATCGTAGCCTGCTTCGTTGATATCTGTGATGCCATCGTTGTCGTCGTCGATATCGTCAACATTGGCGATACCGTCGCCATCGCTATCGGTCCGCAATGTGACAGAGCCAGTATCTGTCGCTCCGGTTCCGTCACCGATGGTGTAGTTGAAGGCCTCAGTTCCATCCGCATACTTCGGCTGGACGATCGTCAAAGGGTCCGTGGCCGATGCCCCGAAGGTGATTTCGGTTCCGGATATTAAAACCACTGTTTGGAGAGCAACAAACGGGATTGGAACGCCAGGATTGTCCCGATCCTCGAGCGACAGCAAAGAGATCGGATCACCGTCTGGGTCGCTGTCGACCCCATTGCCGTTGTTGGTTTGGATTGGGTCGACAATCAGCGTCGTCACAGGTTGTATGACTACGGTATCATCTGTAGTAATCGGGTTTGCCATATGACTCTTGCCTTTTCAACCAATCCCGTAGCAACCAAATGCTGCCGAGCACAATAACCAAACATGGGTCAACACAAACGATTTGTACTGGATCACAACATAGACTGCCAAAACAGCTGTAGACCAAGCACTTAATTTCTTGAATGTCCCCTCAAACGGCTACGATCTGAAGTGCTTCAAATCACAGCAAATCTTGTATCGTTGAAAAATACGTCAAATTTTTTTTAACACATTGTCTAAAATAAGGCATATCAGGGAGATTTTTAGGCGGATGGTCTGTCGCACCTTTAAAGAGCCTTTTTGACAAGGTCGTTCAGGCGTTTG
>JAQXDR010000201.1 GCA_029251265.1 Pseudoprimorskyibacter sp.
GGAATACGATTGGTATTCCTGCTCAAGGGCAAACGTAACATCTAGAATCCCCGGCGGATTGCATTGGTCTATCAGCTCTGGTCAAAATATATTTTTATCTAATAAAATCATATTTTTAAAGTGTATTGCTCTATTTTTTGAGGGTTCACATCAAAATATTTTTCCGCTACGTCATTAAAAAATTAGATAAAAATCGCACAAATCGTGCTTATCTTTGATTGCGAAATGGTAGCCACCTGCCATCGCTTGCAAGAGTGACAAGGTTTATGCGTGTTTATAGGTTGGAGTAAGATATGAATAAATTTATGATGGCATTAGTCGGCGTTGCAGTGTGTATACCCGCTGTCATATCAGCGAATTCGCCAGACCCTCAATATGTGAAACTTGGGCAATATAGCCAAGATCTACATATGGCCCCAAGCCTAGATAGCGACCAGATCAGTGTGCTGGCCGCAAATACGGAAAATATATATAATTTTGGCTGCTTGATAAACGGTGATGATAACGTCACGTTTGACAATGAAAATTCCAGTTCAGCTCCCCTGAACAATGATACGTGGTGCCTTGTTGGCGTCCGGCAAAACGCAGGATGGGCGCCCTCTTCTGTTTTGGAAATTAGCGAGAAAACAACACAGAGCTTCGATGGAAATTTGCTTACAGGGTTAGCGGGCAGTGAATGGCTGGTGACAAATGGTGACCCGTCATCACAGGTTGTAAAAGACCAAACCATTCGTTTTGGCAGTGACCAAAAGATTTCTGGCAACAGTGGATGTAATAGGTTTTCCGGCAAATTCACCATACAGGACGATCAATTGAAAATCGGTCCACTTATGGTCACTCGCATGTTTTGCAACGCCGATCTCATGCAAACAGAAAATGCGTTTCTAAAGTTAATGGCCGAAGTCAAATTTTTCAAAGCAAACCATATGACTTTGGTTTTGATGGATGAGGAAATGTCTATTTTACTGACCCTCAAAAGGACGGATTTTGACTAGGGTTAACCTTGCACCTTCACCGTAGGGCAAACCAATCTTGGTTGTGTATAATATAAAGCTCTCGAAAGTGCAGCAGTGCGCGAATTGGAGTAGGCCCTGTTTAACAGGGCCTTTCTGCTTTATTATGTAAGCACCTAGGAAACTTTCTGAGTGATGGGATGACTACTGGCAAAGTAGCGTTGAAAATTTATTTGCTAATCAGGAGTAACGGGCCGACTAAAGTGACGGCGCGGCTCTGCAATTGATAGACCCTGCTTTTTTAAGCACTCAAGCCAGATAGTCTTTAATGCAGATTTCAATACCTTTTTGATGAATAGCAGTGAGCCATTTTGCGAATGCCATTGAAAAAATTGGAGATTTCGCCAGATCTCCATAATATTGGCTTTGCGCCAGCCAAATAGTGGGATCGCTTTTAGAATTACACGCTGCGCTCTGAAGCGTTACCCAATGCGGATCGTTTGCCTCGATAATGGATCCATCCTCGCGTCTACCCTCGCACATACGGGCCCATGCAGCCTCTACCAAAGCGAGCCCCTCAACAGGTGTCCCCCTTTCCAGCCCATGTCTTATAGTGGGAACCAGAAAACCAGGGTGCCGCGACGACCCGTCAAAAGCAACTCTTCGAACAGTGTCCACGATTTTGGGGTTGGAAAAACGTCGGGCGATCAAGTCCACATAGGTATCTGGTGCCATGCCGGGCACAGCTTTGACCAATGGGGCGATTTCCTGCCGTGTCACCTTTTGGAAAAGATCTCCCACCAGTTTGTGAGACATACAGTCCGCGACTGTTGCCAGCCCCAGTAACTCGCCAACATTGGCAATCACTTGGTGTCCACCATTCAAAATCCGGATTTTCATAGCTTCGAAATCATGGACGTTGTTGGCAAACGTTGCACCAACCAGATCCCAATCGGGACGTCCCGCACAAAACGCGTCCTCGATAACCCATTGCCGGAATTTTTCATGCGTGACCGGTACGGCGTCATCTATCCCAAGACTGCGCACCGTATCACGTTCCTGCTGGCCCGTGGATGGAACAATACAATCCACCATAGAGTTTGGAAACGTACAGGTTGTGTCGATCCATTCCGCCAAATCAGGATCCGACAACCGCGCAAGTGATACGATATTTTGGCGCAAAATGGTGCCATTGCCCTGCAAATTATCGCAGCACAGCCCAGTGAAGGGACCAATACCGCACGCGTGCCGCACCTTTAGTGCTGCCACGATCGCACCAAAGACAGTTTTCGGGTGCCTTGGATTGGCAATGTCGTGGCGAATGTCCGGATGTGATGCGTCAAATTCATTTGTGGCCGGATCAACAAAGTAACCACCTTCGGTCACCGTCAGCGATACTATTCGTATGTCGGGTTGCGTCATACGATCAATGAGCGCGGCATTGTTAGGACTGATTGGGACATAACCGATCATGGATCCAACCACCTCTGCCGAGGTTCCAGCAGGATCAAGCTCAATCAAGGTTGATAAACAATCCTGCGCCAGAAGCTTTTCGCGTTGGCCAGCGTCATAGGGGCGAACACCGGCACCTACAATGGCCCAATCCTTGGCCTGCCCCATTTGCATAAGACGATGAAGATACCATGCCTGATGTGCACGATGAAAATTTCCCACCCCGATATGCAAAATACCAGCCGTGAGCTGTGAGCGATCATATTGCGGGCGCAGAACGGACAGCGACAGTGAGGACAAGGTTGCGTTGTCCAATTTCTGTGCAGGCGCGAAAGATGAGGGCTTTTTCATCAGCTCATCCAGTTTCCACCATCTACACCGTAGGTTTGTGCTACGACATAGTCGGATTCACCACTGGCAAGATATACCGCCATTCCAGCAAGGTCAGCCGCAGTTCCCATACGACCAAAGGGCACAGATTGACCGACTTCACGCTTTTTTTGTCCCGAAGCCTTATTTTCAAATTTCGCAAATAAGGCATCTACACCATCCCAGTGTTCCCCATCGACAACGCCCGGCGCAATCGCATTCACGTTGATGCCATATTGAATTAAATCCAGACCAAAGGACTGCGTCAGGCTGATCACGGCCGCCTTTGACGCACAATAGACCGCAACAAGCGGCTCGCCACGACGGCCTGCCTGGCTGGCCATATTAATGATTTTCCCACCTGCGCCGCGCTCAATCATATGACGTGCAGCAGCTTGGGTGGTGAAAACCACACCAGCCACATTGATCTGAAAAACTCGATCAAAATCGTCACGAGAAATCCCAACCGTGGGTGCAGCCGTAAAAAGTGCCGCATTATTGATCAGAATATCAATTTGCCCAAAGCGTTTGACGGTCGTAGCAATCGCCTGATCGATGCTGGACTGCTGTGTTACATCCATCTTAACAGCCAAAGCGCTGTCACCAAGGTCCACCGCTGCTTTGGTAGCGCGTTCAAAATCTATGTCGGCCAAAACAACTTGTGCACCTTCGCGAACATAGGCTTCGGCAAAGCCCAAGCCGATCCCGCGCGCAGCCCCTGTAATCAGTGCCGTTTTTCCATCCAACCGTTTCATGACAAACGCTGTCCGGTTTGATCAAAGCGGTGCAATTTGCTCGTATCAGGAGACAAAAAAACAGACGCACCGTAATCAAGCTCAACAGCACCGCTTGCGCGCACTGTCAGTGGCGCAGAAAATGCGTCGCATTTGACATGAAAAAACGTATCAGACCCAAGATGCTCAGAGACCCCAACCGTACCTTTCCATAGACCATTGTCTTTGGATATCATGACATGTTCGGGGCGGATTCCAATCGTTGTTGCGTTGTAACTTGCAGCCTCCTCGCCTTGCACAAGGTTCATTTTAGGACTGCCGATAAATCCTGCGACAAAGGTGTTACAAGGTTGGTGGTACAACTCCAACGGGCTGCCCACCTGCTCAACAACGCCCGCGTTTAGAACCACAATTTTATCCGCCATCGTCATGGCTTCGACCTGATCGTGTGTGACATAAATCATTGTCGTTGCAAGTCGTTTATGGAGTTCGCTGATTTCCAATCGCATTCCAACACGCAAGGCCGCATCCAGGTTTGACAAAGGTTCATCAAACAAAAATGCGGCCGGTTCGCGCACAATCGCACGCCCGATTGCCACCCTTTGACGTTGACCACCAGACAACTGCCCCGGTCGTCGATCCAGATAATCCGTCAGGTTCAGAACATCCGCAGCTTGAACAACGCGTTTGTCCTGTTCGGTTTTATCCAACCCCGCCATACGCAGTGGAAAGGCTATATTCTTGCGAACCGACATATGAGGATAGAGTGCGTAGGATTGAAAAACCATGGCCAGCCCACGTTTGGCCGGAGATATCGTTGTCGCATCATGGCCATCAATCAAGACCTGACCTCCACTGACATCCTCTAGACCAGCAATCAGCCTAAGAAGCGTTGACTTGCCGCATCCAGACGGCCCCACAAAGACCACAAATTCCCCATCCTCGATTTCAAGATCCAAGGGTGGAATAACCTCGACATCACCGAAGCATTTGCTCACCTTGTCCAGATGGATCTGTCCCATAGTCATCTTCCTTATTTCACGGCGCCGAATGTGAGGCCCCGGACCAGTTGTTTTTGACTGAACCAGCCCATGATCAAGATCGGTGCAATTGCCATGACAGACGCCGCGCTTAGTTTGGCGTAAAACAGTCCCTCTGGGCTGGAGTAGCTGGCAATGAAGGCTGTCAAAGGCGCGGCTTTTGCAGCCGTAAGGTTGAGCGTCCAAAACGCTTCGTTCCACGCGAGAATGACGTTCAAAAGGATGGTCGAGGCAATCCCCGGAATCGCCATGGGGGTCAGAACATATAACAGCTCTTCGCGTAACCGTGCGCCGTCCATACGCGCCGCTTCAAGGATTTCAACAGGGATTTCTTTGAAGTAGGTGTACAGCATCCACACAATAATCGGCAGGTTGATTAGCATCAAAATCAGAACGAGACCCAAGCGCGTATCCAAAAGCCCAAGCCTAATGAACCCTATGTATATCGGGTACAAAACACCGACGGCCGGAAGCATTTTGGTCGACAACATCCACATTAGGATGCCACGGGTCCGTTTGGATGGCACAAAAGCCATGGACCATGCAGCCGGTACTGCAATCAAGATACCCAAGAAGGTGGACCCCAAAGAAATCAAAACAGAATTCGAGAAATGTTTGAAATAATCTGATCGCTCCTGAACCGTCGCATAGTTGTCAAAAGACCACGCTGAAAGCAGTACCTGTATCGGCGTTTTAATTGCATCGCCTTCTGATTTGAATGACAGGACGATAATCCAAAAGATTGGGAAAAAGATCAGCAATCCAACGGCCCAGGCCAGCAGCGTTGTCAGAATTTTACGGTGAGTGGTCACAGTGCGTGCCATTGCGAAAACCCCTTATGCGTCCAGATTTTTGCCAACGACGCGCATTAGGAACAGCGCGACAAGGTTGGCAAGAATGATCGCATAAACGCCGCCTGCGGATCCAAGGCCAACGTTTTGGCTTTCTAAAACGCGCTGAAAAATCAGATATGTAAGTGTTTTGGTTCCAAAGGCACCAGCCGTTGTGACAAATATCTCGGCAAACACTGACAGAAGAAATATTGTCTGGATGAGCACGACAACAGTCATCGCACGGGCCAGATGCGGCAGAACAATAAACCGAAACCTGCTGATCGCACCTGCGCCGTCCATCTCTGCGGCTTCGACCTGTTCACTGTCCAAAGATTGGATCGCAGTCAAAAGGATAAGCGTGGCAAATGGCAGCCATTGCCAGGATATGATCATAATTAATGACGGAAGCGACGCCTGGCTGAGCCACTGAATTGGTTCCGCCCCAAACGCTTTGGAAAGATGGGCAAAAAAGCCATTTACCGGATCCATGAACATATTTTTCCAGACAAGACCAGATACAGTAGGCATCACAAAGAACGGTGCGATAACGAGGATACGCACAATGCCCTGCCCCCACATTGGCTGATCCAGCAGCAAGGCAAGCAAAACACCAAGGGCAACAGTGATGATCAAAACACCACCAACAACGATCAAAGTCGTCGTTACTGCTGGCCAAAACGCGCTTGAGGAAACGAAACGGACGTAGTTATCAAATCCGACCCAACCCAGATCACCTCCACGCAGGGGCAGATATTTTTTGAAAGACAAAACCAGCGTCATTGTCAGTGGTAAAAGCATCCAGCCCAAAAGTAATATAACAGCCGGTGCCATCATAAGCCTTGCGGCGGATCTTGAATGCTGGGTTGCCATGCACACACCTTTAGCAGGGAATTCATTACCTTAGACGCCAGAGCCGTTCTGACCAATTTAGCCCGAGATTTCAGGGGGCAGCATCGCCGCCCCCTGAACATGACAACATCTAGCGATAGCCTGCAGCTTCCATCGCTTCGTTTGTGATGTCCTGCGCTTTCGCAAGCGCCTCAGCAACCGTCTGTTGACCAGCGTAGGCCGCAGAGAATTCCTGACTGACTTCCGTTGCGATACCGGCAAACTCAGGAATAGCAGCAAATTGAATACCTACATAAGGCGATGGATCAACAGTCGAATTATTGGGATCAGCCGACAGGATCGAATCCAGCGTCATTTGGGCAAATGGAACAGAGGTATAATTTGGGTTTTGGTACAAAGATGTCCGCGCGCCCGGAGGCACGTTTGCCCAACCTTCCTTTTCAGCAACCAGTTCGATGTAGCCGTTGGACGTAGCCCATTCGATAAACTGTTTTGCGGCCATCTTTTTCTGGGTTCCCGCTGGGATCGCCAACGCCCACGCCCACAGCCAATTCGAACGCACGCCCATTCCGTTATCGGGCGCAAGCGCAAAGCTAACAGTGTCTGCCACCAATGAATCATTGGGGTTTGTTACAAATGACGCGGCAACCGTGGCATCAATCCACATACCGCATTTGCCCTGCTGGAACAGCGACAAATTTTCGTTGAACCCATTCGTTGCGTAACCAGCAGGACCAGCGTCCCCCATCATGTTGACAAAGAAATTCAATGTGTCCGACCATTCACGAGTGTCAAACTGGGCGTTCCAATCCTCATCAAACCAGC
Organism: Pseudoprimorskyibacter sp.; assembly: GCA_029251265.1. Lineage (GTDB taxonomy): Bacteria > Pseudomonadota > Alphaproteobacteria > Rhodobacterales > Rhodobacteraceae > JAQXDR01. The sequence continues at coordinate 7,056 of JAQXDR010000201.1, forward strand.
GCGCCCCAAAGGAATTTGACATCGCTGTAATAAAAGCACCACCTTCGCCCCAGCCTGCTTTGCCACGCAGACATATACCGTTAATTTCATTGTCACGGTCAGTCATCTCGCGGGCGGCTTTTGCAATAAATGACCACGACGGTGCTGTAGGCATTTCAAGCCCTGCCGCCGCCATCAGATCGGTGCGGTACATTATCATGGAACTTTCGCCATAGAACGGTGCTGCGAAAAGAGTGCCATCATGGCTTAAACCGCCAGCCATGGCGGGCAGGATATCCGCCACGTTATAGCCATCAGAAAGGTCATCCAGCGGAACCAGCCAGCCGTTTGCGCCCCAGATCGGCGTCTCGTACATGCCGATTGTCATGATATCAAAGGCACCGCCTTTGGTTGTAATATCCGTCGTAACGCGTTGACGCAGAACGTTCTCTTCTAATGTCACCCATTCGACTGTATGGCCCGTCTTGGCGGTAAAATCATCGGTCAAACCCTGCATGCGGATCATGTCACCGTTATTCACCGTCGCAATGACGAGGTTTTCCGCATGTGCAGCGCCTGCTGCCATCACCGAAACCGCCGTCGCAGCACAAAGTGCGTTTCTCAGTTTCATCCTAGTCCTCCCTCGGATTGAATTATACCGACACAATAGGGAGAACTCTTCCAGCCCGTCAACTAAAATATTTACGCGTGTAAAATTAAGGCATTGCCCCCGTATTGTCTTAGGCTGAAGCCCTCATAATCAACTCACCATCAAAAAGTGTCGTTTTTCTGTGGGGGTCAGGAACACCAGACTCAATAACTTTGAGAATCATTTCTACCCCGCTTGCGGCGATCAAAGCATAGTTATGGGACACGGTTGTCAAAGTTGGGCATGTAAATCTAGAAAACGGGTGGTTGTCGTGCCCTGCGACCCGCATTGCGCACCCCTCACCCAGTCCGACGCGCAGGCCAAGTTCGTAGGCCGCAACCAAAAACCCGATCGCCAATCTGTCGTTCGAACAGAAGACGGTGTTTGTTGCGAACTGCTTTGATATCAACGCTTGCTTTCCACATCGATATCCAATCTCTTCCATTTCCCAGCCCTCACCCTCTGCGTGCACGATATGGGGTGTATGACCAAGCCGCTCCATCGTTTCGATGTAGGCGTTCCGCCGCTTGTTTGCATTCGGATTCGGTGGCGTTTTCATTTCAAAAAATACCGGAGGCTCGCCACTTCGTATTAAATATTCAAGCATGACCGAAGTCGCTTGAGTATTGTTATGACCAACAAAAGCTGTCCCAACGCCTTCTATATTTGAATCAAAATTGACGGTAGGGACATCCGCACAAAACTCTTCAATGGCAGTACGATTAGACGCCCGCCCAAGCGGAGCCAACAAAACCCCGGCAGGTTTAATCGATCGAAGCGATGCAAGGTTGGCAACCTCTAATGCCGGGTCCCCATGGGAGCTGAGCGTTATGGGCCGAAAGCCGCCAGCAATGACAAGGGTTTCAATCCTGCGCGCAATTTCAGCGAAAAAGGGATCCGCAAGATAGGGAACAACAATACCCACATTTTTTGTTAATTTTCGATTTTGATTGATGGCGAAAATATTCGGTCGATAATCACATTGCGCGATTGCCATTTCGATCCTTTCCTTTGTCGATGCGCGCACACTGTCAGGATCGTGAAAATATTTCGACACCGTGGGACGAGAAATCCCGCTGAACGCCGCAAACTCTTCCATATTGCGGATTTTGGGTTTGCTCATTGATCAGCACCTTATAC
>JAQXDR010000148.1 GCA_029251265.1 Pseudoprimorskyibacter sp.
GCTTCCTGTTCCTTCAGCATTGCTATGATCTGTTCGTCGCTAAATCGCTTCTTCATTTGTCTGTCCTTTGGTTGGGCAGACTCTGCAACAAAATGGAGGAGTATTAGGGGCGCAGGTCATTTTACAGATCGCCCCTGCTACGTTCTACGCACATTTGGCTATCGAAAATGACCCCAGCAAAACGTCTGACCGTGCCAAGCGTAACACTGAACTGCACCCAGAGGGGAAGCGTGTTTGGAAAGAAAACCTTGAGGTTTATGACGCAGGCAAACTGTGGCACGCGATGAAGCAAGAGAAATTTTATATCGCGCGCTGCACTGTTGAACGGTTAGTGCGTGACATTGGTATGAAAGCTGTCCGGCGCGGCAAGAAGGTGAAGACAGCTTGGCCGTTTAAGGCTCTGGCCAGGTTATGGACATAGTGAACAGGCAGGTCCGTACAACCATGCCCAATCACCTTTGGATGTCTGATTTTCCTAAGTCTCGACTTGGCAGGGGTTTGTCTACACCGCCTTTGCGATCGATATCTTTACCAACAAGATCGTTGACGGGTGGGCATCTAAATCGCAACAGACACAATTTGTTCTGGATGCCTTGGAACAGGCACATTACGATCGACAGCCTACGGATAATTTGTTCCACCAAAGTGAAAGCGGCAGCCAATATCTGTCGATCAAATACACCGAACGGCCAGCCGATGCTGGGCTGGAACCCAGCACCGGCACCGACGTTTGTTCGTATGGCAATGCACTCACCGAGACAATGATTGGCCTGTTCAAGGCAGACGTCATTTACAGAGGAGCTCCATCGAATTCTGACGGCGCCGTCGACTGGGAAACCCTCAGGTGGGTCGACTGGTTCACCAATCGCCGCCCGCTAACACCCATCGGATACATCACTCTAACCGAAGCCGAGCAATGTCCATGCAGGCATGAACACATTCGATAAAGTCGCCTCGGAAGACCTAAATACTCTCCGGTAAATACTGGGGCGGTTCAACATTTCTCCAATTGTCAGCTTTGAGATAGTTCTCAAGCTGCTAAGACGGAAAATGGACCAGAACCAAACCGCGTGGACAGTTGAGCAACCTTTATTACAACGTGAGGTCCGTCAGCAGCACGCGCCTCTTGAGAGTATACAAAAAGCGGAGTCGTCAAAATTTCTTCTCTCAACAGCAGTCCATCTCTCTCTATGCGCAAGATATATTGCTCGATTTCTTCACCAAGAGGCACCTCCAGCGCGTTCCATTGGTCTCCATCGATCCGGGTACGACGAATCCAGCTTACGTGTAGATTTTCTGATACAGTCTTGGCTCGCAAATGAACGACACTGTAGGGCCGCAAACCATTTCCCAAAAATGCATTGGTCTGATGAATATAAGAGCCATGATCATAACTCTGGGATGCAGGCCCAATTCGGTAGTGTCGCAAAATCCCACGTGATGACGACGGCATCGGCAATTGCTCCGGCACACCGTTCAAAGCCACAAGGTAAGAGCCAACCGGCCAGAGCGTTGGCATAACACCATCTGTGCCAAGTCTCCCACGCAGACGTCGCGACAGATCGTAGGTCCGCGTGCCCACCAAAGTTGCGACGCCCGCTTGGAAAATTTCCCACACGTCAGATGTGCCATCACCAATAGCAAATGTGTTGCCTCCGGCCAGCAGCATTTCGGAGTCGATTGAAGATAAATTACCGCTTGTAAGCCGAACCCGCAATGGATCTCCACGGTCTAACGTAGCAGAACTTGCCGAATGCATCTCGCTTTGCGTGACACCAATAATTGATTGTCTTTCGATCGTTTCATCAAGCCTATATGCAGAATCGGTTGCACTGGAGTAAATTGCAACTGGTCCAGTCCAAGGACGCGCAGCGACCGCAACATGTGGCGCGTGTGAATCCTCGTCTCCAGTGAGAAGTGGCAAATCCAAGAAAAGAGGGAAAACTGGCGCTGCTGGTGTGATTGATGGCAAGGATACAGGGGCATCAGAAAACCTTGCCGGCACGTATATACTTGTGTCGGTCCGCGTCGCGTCACATATAATTTCAGTTCCGATCTCTACGCGATCAATTCGTACAATGATCGATTGTATCCCAAGTTCCAAATCAACCAGATCCCCGGGACCAAGATGCAGATAGGACAAAGGTAAAGCAAACCGAACAGTATCCCGCGATATTTGAGCATCCTGCAACCAACGTTCCGCTAATTGTCGACCTTCACCTCGTGTCAAAACCAAAGGCAATTCCGACGCAGCAGCGCCAGAAAATGTGCTCTTTTGTAAAGTGGCCTCTTCCACGATCTCACGATGTTCGCCATCTGCCTCTATAAAGCGTACGCGAACACGCTCCGGCAGTTCAGCCAGTGGTGCTCGGGTCTGCTGTACAAGAGCATCAGATTCAGAATTTTCGGCTAAAACTGACGTATCAACTTTTGCCAGAACGGCATCGGATCGCTGTGAAAAAGATAAAACTCCGGCCCGTTCCACCGCATCCAAACCATGGGCCAACAACAGCGGCTGCAACGCCTGTCGAGCATCTTGGACGTCATCCAAAGCATAGCCTCGTATCAGGCCTGATAGACGCGATGTATCAACGTCATACAAACCTGCTTCAGCGCAAATATCCTCTATCAATCGAGCAACGGGGGTGTTGCTCATCCGACCCGAGATCCAGTGACCACGTGCATAATTCGACCCATCACTCCAAAGCGTCTCGGCGTTGGGAAACCAAGGGTAAGGTCGTGCATCCCAAGCCCAGACAAAAGCATGCGACATGTCCACCATAGATTTTTGATAAATGGTGCTTATCGGCGAATTATTGGCCCAATATCTATGCATTGCGTTCAGGTAGGCATTTTGAATACCCTCATCTCTACCACCCGAAGAGTACGGTGGTAGCGCACTTTCAGAAGATTTCGGATCAACAAATAGATTTGGTGCATTGGTGCCTTTATCTACCGCCGCGCAACCGAGTTCGGTAAACCAAATGGGTTTGGATTCAGGGACCCAAGCTGTTGCATTGGATTGGCGTATACCATCAATCCTTTCGTGGTGAGCGTTCTGCCACCAACTGCGGATATCCTTGTAGCGATAGATCCAGGGCTCTGAATGATCACCATCTAAAATTAAGCTGCGGATTTGTGCGTCGCGGTCTGATTGGCTCGCGTAGTACCAGTCAAAGCCCTCACCGCCCTCAATGTTGGCATCCAGATACTCCAGATTGGCAATATTTCCCCAATGTGCATCCACATGGTTCTGACTATCCCGCCAATCACTCAATGGCATGTAATTATCTATGCCAATAAAATCGATATCGTCGTCAGCCCAAAGCGAATCAAGGTGAAAGTAGACATTCCCGCTACCATCTTGTGGATGATACCCAAAATATTCAGACCAATCTGCCGCATAACCTATTTTGGTATCAACACCCAAAAGACCGCGCACTTCCGCCGCTAATGATCTTAATTGGTGAACAGCGGGGAAGCCGGTTAGACCACGTAAATGGGTCAAGCCACGCATCTCAGATCCAATACAGAATGCTGCAACTCCCCCAGCGGCTGCGCAGAGCGCCGCGTTGTGCAAGATAAACCGTCGATAACTCCATTCAAGTGGACCGGTGTAGACAACACGTCCCGCTGCCACAGTAAAATCAGCTGCGCTGGCTGAGCCGAAAAAAGACGCAACTTCGGCGTCAGCGATTGCTGTACCATCTGGCGAATTTGGCCTTCCAGGTGCTGCGGATCCGGTAATTCTACCGCGCCATGGGAACACCGGTTGATCAACCGCCCCTGACCATGGATCGATTTTCCCGTTTCCTGCTATCTGATCCATCAGAATGAACGGATAGAACATCACCTCGCGCGAAGATGAGTGAATCGCCTTAATCGCCTCAATAACCGATGCATCCGCAGGTGTTCCACCGTACAGTGGCTTGTCTTGGTCAGAAGGTACAACTTTTGCAGAAGCGCGGTTCAGTCCAGATACAGTCCAAGGCATGGAACCATCTTGCTGATTTTGTTCGACCATTGGACGTAATTGGCAAGAACCACACCTCAGATCGTCTCCGAACCAACTTACAACTAATGAAACCGTTCCGCAATTTGGCAAATCGGTTTCAAGTGCAGACAGTGACGTCTCGAGGTCGGACAAGCCTGACGGTGTGTTTACATTGCTTACCCTGACATCACCAGCGCCAAGGTCAAAATTGACAGGTGTGGTCGCCAGCGTATATTCACCGGACCCCGGCATAAGCGCAACCGCCTGGATATTTTCAGCAACATCTGACGCCGCACGCACGACCTCAAAACTGAATTGCGGCACTCGATTGCCAAATCGTTCAAGTAAAAGGTCCTCAATGACAATATACGCCAAACCTCGATAGGCCGGCACACGCCCCGTACCTTCAACTGCTTCCATGCGTGGATCGGGTACTTGGTCCTCAGATCCGTGATAGATTCGCATATCAAAATCCCGTAAGGACATTTCAACGCCATCAACCCAAACTCTTGAAACACCTTTAATTTCGCCTTCACAAAGCCCTATGGCGAGTGAGACCGAATAACTATACTTGCGTACTTGTGGCTGGGATGTTGCACCTTTGCCGCCACCTTCTGTGACCATATGTTCCGCAAATTGCGACGCCCAGATAACATGTCCCCCAAGACGCACCCGTCCCCAAGTTCTTGCAATTGAAGATCCTTCTCCCGAGCTTGTTATGCGTAACCTTTCCAAGCGCGCAGTTTCGACAGCGTCCGCACCCTGCCCCAATAACCTTTGATCAAGAGAGCGCCCCAGTGTGGCACCCGCAAATCGGCCCACTGTTGCCATAGACATTCCCATTAAGGTACCGCCGGTTGCAGCACCCGCCGCCGCACCCGCAGCTGAAAGAAGAAGCGTAGCCATGGATTACTCCTGAATTGGAAGAACAAAGCGCCCGACGATCCGACGACGCCAAGGTAATGAAAGGCGGCTTTCGATCACGCCATGACCTGAATAAGCATGAATAAATTGAGGATTATCGCCAACCTTGGACTGTATCCCCAAATGCTTTGCCACCGAACCAGTTCGCATGCGAAACAACAAAACGTCCCCAACCACACACTCACCCAAAGTTTTTACAACCATATGTCTATGGCCTGCGCGCATAAGACATTCATCACCCTGTGGCTCAGACCAATCCATTGAATATGCGGGCACATCTTCCGGTTCGGAGCCGAACGTCTCTCGCCACACACCACGTAATAAGCCCAGACAATCACAACCGGCACCTTTGACAGAGGCTTGATGAACATAAGGGGTTCCAATCCAGGATCGGGCAATTTCGATTACACTACCACTCATCGCCGCGATCCTCCCGTTCCTTCAGCTCGCGAGGCCGGATGAACCAAAACCCAATCATCCGAAGGCAAATCTGGAAATCCTCTAAAATTCAGAACGTTATTGAATTTATCGCGACAGGACTGAAATCGTCGATCACATCCAGCGGTGATTTCAAATTCATCGCCAGAGCCAAGATCCACAGCAAACGGAACCCAAGGCGTGACCCACCTTTGTCCGTCAATCAATTCATCTCGCTTTACGAACTGTTTCAAACCAATCCCACTGCCTGAAGTGAGCCGAAGCACTCCACGCAAAAACCAGTTCTCGGCAAAGCCATTTCCAGCCCCTAGACAGATCGAACCATCGTCTGAATCAATGTCAAAAATCGAACCTTCCCAACGATAACCGGCGGTATCCGTATCAAACCTACAGCGTGAATCTCCCAACGCAGCATCACATGATACCTGGAAAATACGGCCAGTTGGCTTATTCAAATGCTCAGTTAGTCCGCGTAGTTCAGCTCGAAAAGTACCAGCCTCGCGTACGATTTCACCTATCGTTCCGCAGAAAAGAACATGACGCTGTGAAACGTCCTGCCAATTGACAATCCAAATCGTGACCGATGCGTTGTCATATCGACCCGCTTCAATATCAGCATCCGAAATCAAGTCTGACCTCAAGGCTCCAAGGGCTTCGGAATTGTCTACAGACAGTCCTGAACTGATCTGAAGCATTTTTGCGGTCATTCCGGAGTCTGCGCGAAACAGGAGACCATCGAAATTCAAGTCAACATCATGATCAGTAAACCCCAACTCAAACCCGTCAGATCGTATAATTTTCCATGCTCGCGCGAGGGTCGTGGTTCCAGTGCAAAGATGGGCAAACAAGTTTTCTGGTAATAACATCAGATACGAACCTCAATTATTGGAACATCAGGTACTTCTCCTGCGCCAAAGTTGGCCAAGCTTGTGATGATCCTGTCAGTGTCAAAGCGGACCGGTACGTCAAATTCATACCCAGCCGTTATCTGCGCACCGACCGCCGGTGGCGTATGGAATGTGATTAAGCCAATTGTCGTATCAATGGTGTAATCTTCACCCGCTTGTTGAGGAATGTCGTCAACGGCCACAATAACAGAGCCCTCGACCGGTTTCATGATTGGGCGCACATACGACGCGCCACCTGAATCATATGCTTTGACCAGATTGAATTCGCTGGCATCCCCGTTGCCGGTTCCCAACAACTGATCAGAATTAGCGATTTCGCCTGACGGCAAGCAAGACTTGAAATCCGCCCAATCTTTCCATCGAAATGCAAAAAGTTGACCCTGACGCGCTTCAAAAAAAGATACCAGTTCGGCCATATCATCCAAAGACAAAACACCAATGCCCGCATCATAATGACGTCGGGAATGTGCCCAAAGACCATTACGCTCCTCGTGCCCACTTGCGAGGGTCACAATATCTGTACGTCGTTGCGGACCACCCAATGATCCATAGCTGATCCGGGTTGGAAATCGTATATTATGAAAGCTCATATCTCAGTCCCTTCACCTGTTACGTTGACCGCGCGCCAGCGCCCTCGTCATATGCGCAGCAACTTGACCTTGGCTGCGTTGAAAGCCCTGCACATCTGGGGTCTGGATATTAATAATGATTGTTGGTGCCGCGGCTGAACCAGAATGTGCCCGAACGCCCAGTGAACCATCCGCACCTCGGGTCAATGGCATGATTGCCTCGGGGCCTGCTTCGCCCATCAAACCAGTAGCGCCACGCATTGGAAAAACTGTCGGCGAGGAAACCACGCCTCCCTTTGCAAAAGGCATAACACGACCTTGCGCAAAACCTGCACCGTTCGAAAACGGTATCACACCAGCGAACAACCCGCTTACACCGTCGGTTATTGCCCCAGCCAGATGATCTGTGACTGGCTTGGTTGCCGCGCGAAAAGTGCTTCGTACCATCGAGTTCGCGGCAGACCGAAGAGCATCGGACATACGCGTCCCATCCACAACGATATCTTCCAAAGCGCCGGATAATCCACGACTTAGTGTTTTTTCGAAACGGGATACGCTTTGCTGGCTTGCCGCCATTGCATTTTGCATCCGCTCAAGTTCTTTGGCAAAGGTGGATGCAACGAGCGTAGCATCTCCCAAGCCTTCGATTAGATCATCAATGTCCTCAGACGTCATGTCTTTGGTCATGGCACAGTCTCTCTTTGCGAAATGTCAGGATAGGACACGGCCAAAGCATCCAGCCGCGCTCTTGTCATTACCGGGGGAACACGATCCGCCCCAATGAGGATTTGCAGTTCTTGCGGCGTTAACAACCAGAACACTTCCGGCGCCAACCCAAGATCACGCAGCCCCAAACGCATCAGGGCTGGCCAGTCAAAGTTAGACATCCACATTTCCCGGCTCAGCAAAAGCTAGGGCAAGTAACCTAGCAGCGGCTTTGGCCGCAGCCATTGGTCCTCCGTCAATTTCCGCGGAAAGCAAATCGTCTCGACCAAGACCCGCGCCGCCCCCGCTTAAACCGGCACCCAGTAAAGCAATTACGTCGGCAGATCTAAAGGCCCCGCTTTCAAAACGCTCTACAAGATCAACCAAGCTTTCGGTCTGCAACTTGTCTTCTAACTCAGCCAACGCGCCTAGCGTCAAACGCATGATATGAGGGGTTCCATCGATCACAATATCGACTTCCCCACGCCACGGATTACTCATCACGCAGCCACGAAGGTTAGTTGGCTCGCAGACGCCATAGACATCTCATACGTTGCCTCACCGTTGTAATTGCCGGCATATTCTAGGCCGGTAAGTTGAAAAGCACCTTCAACCACGCCAAAATCTGGAATGATGACTTGGAAGTTCTGTATCGCTCCATCAAAAAAAATCTCGCGCGCTTTTGCATCGGTTGCATCATCCCGAAACACACCAGAACCAGATAGGGATGCAGAACGTACGCCCGCGCCACCAAGCAATTCACGCCACCCTCCTGCACTTTCGATTGACGTCACATCAACTGTTTCAGCATTAAAGCTCAACCGTGTCGCCCTGAGACCTGCTAGGGTCTGAAAGCTACCGGCACCGTTTGTGTCGATCTTGATCAAAAGATCTTTTCCGTTTTGTACACTCATCTGAGTAACTCCATCTTACTTTTGGGTCATTCATCATCGACACGAGCACGGAACGTTAAATCGATCCGTCGGGTGCCATCACTGGTGCGCCTTGCATCTGCGCGCAAAAACCAAAGTCCTGCCAACGTGCCTCGGTTCAAAGGCAAATTAGCCTTGTGCAAAACATCGCTAATTCGACCAGCGACAGTTTTTGCACCTGAAAATCCCGCTTCTTCACTGATCACCGACACGCTAAAATCGTGACGGGCACCTGAATTGGTTTTATCAGACCGATCCCGAACTTTTTCCGGACCCAACGTTACATAAACGTCGGGCAAAATACCCGGAGGCGCCGCATCGTAGACAGCATCTCCAATCTGATTTATCAAGTCAGGGTCGGAAACCAAGGTAGTATATACCGCGCTCTGCAGAGCCGCGGAAACAGCATAGCTCATGCGGCCACCTCCTCTGTTGTGTGGCACATCAGATAACGCCCACCGGGATCGCCGAGTGTCACGGCGTCAATTCGATATAAGCGTGTCCCCTCACGTAGCCGTTGTCCTGCCTGAGGTCTGGATGATGTTCCAACAGGCGATGCACGAAGAGTAATTCGCAATGCGACCTTGGATAAGGTGCCAGCCTCTCCATCATCGGCCCGTCCAGTCCGGGGTTTTACCTCCGCCCAGACTACGCCCAACTTTGTCCAACCTTCGATCAAGCCACCAGCACCATCAGAGACGGCCTGCGGCGCCTCTAGCACCAGCTTGCGGTTCAAATGTGGACGCTTCATGCGCCCATCCCCAACCGAAGTTTGCGATAGCGTGAAAGCAGCGCGGTAACACCAAATGGCATGCACCCGTCGGACAAGGCGGTCTCATCACGATATTCATAATAGTGTGCGGCAAGTAACAGTACTGCCTGACGCAAGTCCGCGGGCACGTCATCAAAGCTGGGGCCATATCCACCAACAAATTGGATCTTAGCCGAACCTGTGGAAGGAATGCCTGAAAATGGACGGGCAACCGCAACCAGTAAGGGCTCGGTCATGTCTTTGATCAGACGCCAGCCGCTAAGCTGTGACGTGATGCTTCCTTCTGCATCAGCAAAATGAACGGACTCTACCGACAAAACCGGCGCTATCGGAAAAGGTTGGCGTTCCGGTGTTTTCCAGTCCTGTAAGGTCAATCTGAACTCACGAGAGATCAGCGCCTTATCCGTCCGACCCTCGATAGCAGCCATGGCCGCCCGCAAAAAGGATGCCAAAAGACTATCCTGCAAATCATCTTCGGCAAAGCCACTGCCAAGCCGCAAATGGTCTTTCAGTTCTGCCACAGGCAAGGCCTCGTCTGGAACTTGTGTTTCCTCGTTCAACATCAATGCAACCTCTACAATGGACGGATGTCCCCCAAGTCTCTTGAAAACGGGCGCGCAGTATTCGCAATGCGCGGGGACGGAGGGGAGCTACAGCACATCTTGATCATCCACGCGCCCGTTGAAGGGACCGGAGGTCCCGTCACAAACCCCTTAAGAGGCTGCGAATTTCAAAAGCTTGATCGCGGCAAAGTCGCTGACGTCACCTCCGACACGCTTAGTCGCATAGAAAAGCACATGAGGCTTGGCACTGAAGGGATCGCGCAAAACACGAAGATCAGGACGTTCGGCGATGGTATATCCTGCACCAAAATCACCAAATGCAATCGCAAACGTGCCACTGGAAATATCCGGCATATCTTCTGCAATCATGACAGGGTAGCCCAAAAGCCGCGCTGGCTCTCCTGCGGCAAGACCGTCTGCCCAAAGATGGCGTCCATCATTATCCTTGAGCTTGCGCACAGTTCCCGCCGTCTTTGAGTTCATCACAAATGACCCGTTTGCACGGTATTGGGCACCCAAGGCATAAACCAAATCAATGATTGCATCGCCATCAGCATCAAAGGCCCCGTCCACACCTGTAGCGACGTATCCCAGGTTACCCCAACTCCACGCGTTATCGGCCACTGCTGAATGAGACAAAAAGCCCATTGGCTTGTCATTACCATCACCTGAAACAAAAGCTGCCGCTTCCGCGCGGGCAAAGGTTTCGGCAATACGGCCAGCCAACCATCCCTCAACGTCAAAGGCACTGTCATCCAGCAAACGCTGACTGGCCTTCGGCAGCGCATTCAATTCATAAAGTGGGATCGAAATACGATCAATGGATGGCGTCCCGGTCTCCACAACAGCGCCACTTTCTGTGGCCCAACCCGATCCGGCTTCGGTATGGTCAACTAAAACATCATAGGACGTCGCTTCGACTTGAACGACATTTGCAATCGCACGGAGAGACGCTGTCGACGACAGCACCGACATCACGCTGTCGGAGGTGATAGGATCCACCAGATAGCCACCATCCGAATTCACAGCCGTTGACATGGACTTGCCCTCAACAGGCAGCCCGCGCAGCGCATCATCATCGCCAGAGCGCAAATACGCGTTAAAAGCTTTGGCATGCGGCACCTCTACCGAGGCCTCCGTTGACAATGCGGGGCGTGCAGCACGTGCGGTGGTACGGTCAAAATGGGTCATACGTTCTTCCTGTTTATGGAGTTTTTCCTGAAGCTCGGCCCGTAGGCCCTTGATGTCGCAAACGAGTCCCGCCAAAGCGTCGCCCACCTGTACGACCGGGGACACATCTTCCCCGGTCCGAGAAGTCATCTCGGTCATATATTTCTCTCTCTTTCGTATCGGTGAAGCGTGCGTCTTCAGACGCCCGCCAACTCCCGCCGCGCCGCCTCAAGCGAACGCGCCAGTTTGCGCAGGTCAGCGTCTTTGGGGCCTTCACCCTTGGACGCCACCCTCGCACTGGGCAGCATAGGAAAGGTCACAAGCGAAACCTCCCATAGCTCCAGTTCCGTCAGGACCCGCTGTCCCTGATCATTCTTCGTGGCTTTCAGGGTCCGGTACCCAATGGACAACCCATCAATGGCACCCGCTGCGATAAGGGACGCAGCTTCGCGGCCCTTGGCAACCGTGTCTAGTAGTCGGCCCTTTACCCAAAGTCCGCGCCCGTCTTCCCGCACCTCATCCCAGATACCAATGGGCTGTGCAGGATCATGCTGCCAGAGCATTTTGACCCCTCGCCTTTCCACGGACAATCGCTTCAGCGAGTTGGCATAAGCACCCGCTTCGACCACGTCCCCACCGTGATCACAAGCACCAAACACTGAGGCGTAACCCTCGATACGGCTGCCCTCCAGAACGGTTACCTCCGTATCGAACCGGCAGAATTTCTGTTCTAATCCGCTGTGCATTCAAAACTCCTTTAACTGCCCAAAGCATTCTGACCAACAGCCAGAAACCCTTGAAAAGCTTGCGCTAAGATTACGGCAACCACACCGTAGACGGTTAACCACAAACGTTTTTCCAATCTCTCCATCAGTGTCTCAAGACGGTTGATACGTTCGGTCAATGTTTCAACCTGCAGCCCATGAACCCGTTCCAAAGACTCAAGTCGTAAACCGGGAACGCACTGAAATTCCGACGGTCTACCCATCAATTGGCTCCAGTGGCAGCGGTGGCAAACCCAGCAGTGCGCGTTTTTCGGCGGCTGTCAGGAATTCCGCGCCAACGACACGTTTCCATTGCGCATCTCGTTCGCTTGCCAACGCAGGCACCTGATCAAGGTCCGGTCTGAGGGTCACTGTTTCATTCATCAAGCGGCCAAGCCATGTGCTGATTTGGGCACTGACACGCGTTGCCAACGGCAGAACTGTCAGTCGATAAAACGCTCTGTTCGCCTCTTGATAGTTTGCAAATGTTGCCTCGCCCGGGATACCTAACAACATTGGCGGCACACCAAAGGCCACTGCTATCTCTCGGGCGGCTGCTTCTTTGGTCTTTTGGAATTCCATATCTGATGGCGAAAACCCCATAGGTTTCCAATCCAGTCCACCTTCTAGCAACATCGGACGACCGGCATTGCGCGCGCCCTGATGATGGGTCTCCATTTCCGATACCAGACGGTCATATTGATCTGAACTCATGCTGCCCTGTCCATCGGAACTACGATAGACGATCGCTCCTGAAGGGCGTGCGGCGTTATCCAATAATCCCTTGGACCAATGGCTTGCGGAATTATGCACATCAATAGCCTGAGCCGCCGCCTGCAGCGGTGAAAACCCATAATGATCATCTTGTGGATGAAAACTTTTTATATGGCAGATCGTTGGCGCGGCGGTCGTAATGTCAAACCGATGCGTCCGGGCGCCAACCGTGTAATCATAGGCTACCGGCCAACCATCCTGACCAGGAACAATCCGCATCCGATCAGACCGCAGCACATGCAGTTCTAGCGGCACACCATCTGCGCCGGGCACAGCTTCTATATAGGAATTTCCTGACAAAAGAAGTTGCGCAAACAAGGCCTCCAAAAGTTCCGCACGACCCTGTCCAAGGTTTGGCGATGACATCAATTGAAGCATCGGATGGGATTCGAACCGACGCTCAACATCTTGGCAGACCAACGGCAACGCGGCAGCTGCTTCGGCAATTAGTTTAATCGCGCGAAAGCCAACTGGATTTCCTGAAAAACCCGCGCGGGTCAAAGACACCGCATCCCGTGGCGTCCAGGCCACCCGGCCAGAGGTTGCATAGGCCACCAAAGGACCCGTGGCGCTGGCTTTACGCTCGGGTGGCTGGTTCGTGTCGTCAGCTTTGCGCAGAAAATCGAACACGCGGCGTCTCCTTGTCGCTTAACTCTTTCCGGGGACCGCCCGGTCGGTAGCAAGAACAATCGCCCCAAATGTTTAAAAGCACTTGAGGCAACCGAACGGCGAAGCAAGTACAACGCAACAATGATTTTTTATGACATAATTACAGACTGTTAAATGATTTTCACCTAGATTAACTTTGCTAAATGCACAGGTCTATCTTGGTCAGATTGAACGAAACCGTGGTTGACGCCACTTGGCTGCCGGCACAATAAGGGCTTCGGTCAAGGCCCAGACAAGCGCATCAACGCGATCCGGGCTTCCCTTGCCGTCATACCCTTTTAACGTCATGCGGGTCATCTGATCCTCAAGCACATCCAACCCGGCCAGATGCGACACCCGTCCCTGCTCGTATAGGGCCGCAACCGGTTCTGCACGCGCGACCTTACCCTTAGACGCATGTACCTTGGTCAACGGCACCAGCGGATCCACCTGCCGCAAAACAGTTTCTACGAGATCCCCACCCTGGTTGACCTCTGCGACCAAACGATCGCCGCCCCATTTTTCCATGGCCGTTATCGCACGGCGAGCCCAAGCCGTTGGCCCGACACCCTGAACGGTAGCATCGTCCAAAACCACGGCGCGCCAATCTTGTGGTGCGCCCTGCATAACCGCCCCTACGACGACTATTCCACAGGCGTCCGATCCCTTGTGACCGGTCACAGGTGGGTCAACGGCAACTAAAACCCTGTCAAACTCAGGCGGCGTCTTCAAACGGGCCGTATCGAGATCATCGGCGCGCCATAACGCGCCCTCCGCCTCTTCAACCAAAACGCCGTCCAATTCCTGACGACCAAGACGTGTCCCTGCGTAGCGCGCCCGAACCTCTTCTAGAAAACTGTCGGCCAGATTTGCACGGTTCGCTTCGGTCGGTGCATGGGTCACGACTGTTGACGGGCTGTTCAATAATTGCCGCAGTGCGGGAACTGATCGTGGGGTGGTCGTGACACACACTTGGGGACGATCACCAAGCCGCAAGGCAAACTGCAACATATCCCACGTATCGCCAGCCTTTTTCCATTTTGCCAACTCGTCCACCCAAGCTGCATCAAACTGGGGCCCTCGCAATCCCTCGGGATCATGGGCCGAAAATGCCATAGCCTCGGCTCCGTTGGGCCATGTCAGGCAACGCCGCGTTGCGCTCCATGTTGGACGCCGGTCTGGCGGAGAACACGCAAGGATCCCGCTTTCCCCAAACACCATGACCTCACGCACCTGATCGAGGGTCTCTCCGACAAGCGCCACCCGTTTGGCTTGGCCTTTATCCAAGGGGCGTGCGCCCTCGACCATGGAACGAACCCACTCCGAACCCGCGCGGGTTTTACCCGCGCCGCGTCCTCCCATGATCACCCAAGATCGCCAATTGCCCTGCGGCGGCAATTGATGCGGCAGGGCCCAGAACTCGAAAAGAAAAGGGAGAGCTAAAAGCTCTCCCTCACCCAGTTCAGCCAGGAAGGCGTCCCGCGTCGCAGCAGGTTCGGATCCGAGCCAAGCGGCACCCGATCTCAACGCGTGCGATGTCAAGGTCGAGTCCGTAGTCTCCGGCAACACCGGAGTTTTGTCGGTTAATTTGGTCAAGTTCTTTCTCCGTTTCTCGGGCTGCACGCAGCCAGTAGCGAAGTTCCGACAACACCGCGTTGCCGTCCTTCTTGGTAGCCTCTCCAGTCCGAGCTCTCTTTCGGAGCTCTTCAAGGTCTTCGACCATGTCCGCCAACATCTGTGCGATTTTCTGGCATTCGTCTTCCAGCGCCGAAGCGCGCTCTTCGATTTTGATCAAGGTCATCTGCTCGTCTTGCCTTTTTTTTGGCTGTTTTGGATCTCCGTCCAACGGCATAAAAAAACGACCACCGAGGTCACCCCCGGGGCCGTTTGCCCAATTCGTCCAGCATGTCATAACTCTATCTTCGACCGTGCGGTCTGTCAAATCTGACCCATCGCGACATAGGTGTAACCGTCTGGAAACAATTATCTTTTTGGAATTAACCTAAAGGAAACTTTTGTAGAACGCTCGGTCTGCCAACCGCGTCAATCAAAAGCATCAAGCTGTTGTCAAACCTCAATTTTCCGAAGCCCGGCCGCAAATCTTTGGCTGTTGGCCTGATATACCTGAGCAGAAAGCCTTAACCCCTCGATCGCAGCCTCATCCAGCGCACGAACAACCTTTCCAGGCATCCCCATCACCAATGATCCATCTGGGATTTCCTTGCCTTCGGTGATCAAAGCACCGGCCCCAATCAGGCAATTCCGACCGATTCTTGCACCGTTTAGAATCGTTGCTCCCATTCCAATCAGGCTATTGTCCCCAATCTGACACCCGTGCAGCATGACTTTGTGACCAATCGTACATCCTGCGCCAATGCTCAACGGAAAACCAATATCCGTGTGCAGGACACAGTTTTCCTGCACATTGCTGCCCGCGCCCACGGTTATTGTTTCGTTGTCACCTCGTATTGTGGAACAAAACCAAATGCTGGCTGCGCTTTTGATCACAACGTTCCCAATAACGTTGGCGTCTGGCGCAATCCAGGCATCCGCCGCAATTTCAGGTGCCAGACCATCTAAAGAATAAATCGTCATTTCTGTCCCTCTAGAAATTCCTGCTGCAAGCTGCGCACATGGGCCGTCAAGGTCGGCTGCTGATCACGCCGCATGCGTTCAGCTTCGACAATCGTGCGCAAGCGTCTCTCTGTGGCATCAAGATCGTCGTTGACCAACACATAATCATATGCGCTCCAGTGGCTGATCTCGTCCCAACTTTTTTGCATGCGCTTTGCAATGATCTCGGGACTGTCCTGACCACGGGTCTCCAAACGCCGTCGCAGTTCTGTGATGGAGGGCGGCAACAGGAAAATTGACAGAGCGAATTTGCCAAGGCCACTGTTTCGGATCTGCTGCTCTCCTTGCCAATCCACATCAAAAAGAACGTCGCGCCCGGCCTCAATGCTGTCCTTCACAGGGCCTGCGGGCGACCCATAAAAGTTGCCAAACACATGGGCATGTTCCAGCATCTGACCATCAGCGACCTGAGTTTTAAAAGCATCCTGAGAAAGAAACAGATATTCGCGCCCATGCTGTTCACAAGCCCGTGGTGCGCGCGTGGTTGCCGAAACAGAAAAGCTAAGACTTGGGTCCCACGCCATCAATCGACGCGCCAAAGTGGATTTTCCCGCGCCTGATGGTGAGGATAGGATAATCAAAAGACCACGACGGGTGCTCATCAGTTACTCCACATTTTGGACTTGTTCACGCATTTGATCGATGACGGTTTTCATCTCTAACCCGACCGCTGTTAACCCAGAAGACTGCGCTTTTGAACACAACGTGTTGGCTTCTCGATTAAATTCTTGCATTAAAAAATCTAGCTTACGTCCGACAGGCTTTGGATCTGACACCAGAACATAGGCTGCGGTGATATGACTGCGCAGTCGATCAATTTCTTCGGTAATGTCAGATTTCACAGCAATCAACGCAAGTTCCTGTGCAACCCGGTCAGGATCCATATCACTTACAAGCGTAATACGTTCTAATGCCTGCGATAGCCTTTCATTCTGTGCATCGCGGCGGCGCTCTACCTCTGTTTCAGCCTGCGACACCAAACCCTCAATGTCTTGTAGATGGCGCAACAATATCGCGGCCAGCGCGGCGCCCTCACTCTGACGCATCTGCACAAAAGCCGCCGCAACCTCATCAAATTCCAAAAGAAGCTTATCGCACAGTGCTTTTGGATCAGTTTCGTCGACTGCGAGTTCCATTACACCACGCTGTCCTAATAGATCCGCTGCGGTGGACGGAGCAAGATGTAGGCCCCGATCTGCAGCCTCCGTTTCTAAAGCCGCAAAAGCATCCAGTACCGCATCCATCTGTACAAGATCCAAACGCAAAACAGACGCACGTTCACCTGACGCATTCATCCGCAATCCAACGGTCACGCTTCCACGGCTGATGCGTGCGGACAGGATCTTGCGCAGACCGACCTCTAACCCGTCGATCCAGTCGGGCACGCGCACGCGCACATCCAGCCCCTTGGCATTGACGCCGCGCAGTTCCCAGCTCCAGCGTAGCCCATGGCCCGTTCCCTGCTTGTTAGCAAACCCGGTCATTGATTGGCGCATCGCGTCCCCTTTCTGAAAGCATTGAATTATCGCGGTTTTTTGAGTGATGGCAAGCCCAAGAGAACAAACACCAGCTCGACCACGCCTTTTGGCATTAACCATTTTGCAACTTCGATAAAGAAATTCATAAAAGTTCGGAGTACTAAGATTAAAAGCAAATTCGTAGCAAATGTGTGGCGAAGTGGAAGCACTTCGGCTGGTTAACATGGCGCGCAACTAAAAGAGGACGAAATTTTGTCAAATGGTAATCCTAACAACATCGTTTCTCTAGCGCGGCATATCCGGGGACAGGAAACGGCGCCCCAACGCGAGGTTGAAAATTACTGGAACTCCCTGCTTCGCGACGGAGAAATCCCTATGCGCAGTGCGGTCGATCCACGCGCGATCCAGAACGCTCTGGAATATTGCTTTATAGCCGAACGGGTTACCAGCACGATGTCGCGCCTTCGCGTCACGGGCAATCATCTGAGCGACCTTATGGGAATGTCAGTGTGTGGAATGCCGTTGGCTTGTCTTTTTAATGCTGACGCCCGAAAAACATTGGCCGATGCAACCGACAAACTGTTCAATGAGCCGGCGATCATTCATATGGAAATCAGCAGCGATGGGCCATCACAGATGACAGGAGATCTGGTTCTCTTACCGATGCGGTCGGATCTAGGCGATGTGACACGCTCACTTGGATGCATGGTCACGCACGGACGCATCCATCGTGCACCACGTAGGTTTGACATCACCAATGTACGCATCCGATCTGTTCTATTTCCGGATCAACACACCGAAGTGGAAATAGATCAAATGCCAAAGCACACAGATCTGTCAGGCAAACCAAAAGAGAATTATCTAAAACTGATCATTTCCAAAGATTAGATCATACCAGTCCAATGCGTTCTCTTTCAGAGGGATCAATCCCTCTTCCATTTTGGGTACCAAACCAGAAGAGGGAAAAAGCCTGTTAAGACGCAACCTTCCGCGCCATTCGCGCCTGCGTCAACTCTTCAGCCACAAGAAAGGCCAATTCCAACGACTGGCTTGCATTCAGCCGCGGATCACACGCCGTGTGATACCGATCGCTTAAATCCTCATCAGTTACACTGTGCACGCCGCCGGTGCATTCTGTTACGTCCTCACCGGTCATCTCAAAATGCACGCCGCCTGGATTTGTTCCTTCTGCTCTGTGGATGCTAAAAAATTCGCGAACTTCACGCAGAACAGAGTCGAAAGGCCTTGTTTTGTAGCCAGTGCCAGATTTGATTGTGTTGCCATGCATTGCATCACACACCCAAAGAACGTTGGCGCCCTCTTCCTTGACCGCTTGGATCAAACGCGGCAAGTGTTCACCCACTTTGCCTGCACCAAATCGCGCGATCAGGGTCAGCTTGCCATCTTCATTTCCAGGGTTCAGCTTTGCCATCAGAACCTTAAGGTCGTCAGCCGTGGTGGTAGGACCACATTTCAGCCCAACAGGATTCATGACGCCGCTTGCAAATTCCACATGCGCGCCATCAGGCTGGCGCGTGCGGTCACCAATCCAGATCATATGCCCAGAGCCAGCCAGCCAGTTACCACTAGTCGAATCCATTCGAGTCAACGCTTCTTCGTATTCCAGCAAAAGCGATTCATGGCTGGTGTAAAAATCCACAGATTGTAGGGTGTGGGCGGTATCGTTGGTGACACCAGCCGCATTCATGAAATCAAGCGTATCACTGATACGATTGGCCATATCGCGGTAACGCGTGGCCTTTTCGCTCTCTGTAAACCCTAATGTCCATGAATGCACCTGATGGACGTCGGCGTAACCACCCGTTGAAAACGCCCGCAAAAGGTTGAGCGTCGCTGCGGCCTGCGTATACGCCTGAAGCATTTTACGCGGATCGGGGATACGCGCTGAAGGTGTGAAATCAAGCTCGTTGATGATGTCACCGCGATAGCTTGGCAGTTCCAACCCGTTGATCGTTTCTGTCGGGGCACTGCGCGGTTTTGCAAATTGTCCGGCCATACGACCCAATTTTACAACAGGAACTTTCGCGCCGTAGGTCAGCACAATCGCCATCTGCAACAGAACTTTAAACGTATCGCGTATGCCATCCGCACTGAATTGCTCGAAACTCTCGGCGCAATCGCCACCTTGAAGCAAGAACGCCTCGCCACGCGCAGCAGCGCCAAGTTGCGTCTTTAGCCTGCGCGCCTCTCCGGCAAACACCAGCGGCGGATACTTGGCAAGCTGGGCCTCAACTGAACGAAGCGCGTCCTGATCGGTATACTCAGGCATCTGAATGCGGGGCTTGGCGCGCCAATCAGATTTCTGCCACTGTGTCATCGCTCTGGTCCTTATTAATGCCGCCTTGCGCAGCTGTTGATATCGTCGCAAACATATACAGGCCTCAGCAACAAGAGACCACCCAGCAATTGCATTTGCGGTGCTTTTGAGCAGTTGCCCTTCTGTTAAGCTGTGGCTAGGAATGTTTAGGCATTGTTTCTATCGACCCAAAACCAATAGGATTCCGGCATGGACCACGCGACCCGTTCAGGCAGCAAACCGCGCCGATTCGTGTTTGTCTTGCTACCGCAATTCACTTTACTCAGCTTTGCGGCAGCCATTGAAACTTTGCGCCTTGCAAATCGGATGGCTGGACGGGACGTCTACGATTGGATCGTGACCGGTGAAGGGGGACAGGAAATTCGCTGTTCAGCCGGGTCAATGTTCCGCCTTGACTGTGACCTACCTGAGCTTTTCCGAGATGATACCGCTTTGGTATGCGGAGGACTTGACGTTCAGGTTGGGACGACCAAGCGACTACTCAATTGGTTGAGACGAGAGGCCAGGCGCGGAATTACACTGGGCGGCTTGTGCACCGCAGCGTATACGTTGGCACGGGCTGGACTGCTGGATGGCAAGCGCGCTACGATACACTGGGAAAACCACGACAGCTTTGTCGAAGAATTTGACGAAATCGAAATCACCAAGTCTGTTTTTGTCCGCGACGGAAATCGGGTCACTGCTGCGGGCGGCACAGCTGCGGTAGATTTAATGTTGCGGATCGTGGCCGAAGACCATGGTGAGGATCTGGCAAACGCAGTTGCCGATCAGCTTGTTTATAATACCATCCGCACAGACCAAGACACACAGCGCCTGTCGGTGCCAACACGGATCGGTGTACGCCACCCAAAACTGGCGATGGTCATCCAAATTATGGAAGCCAATATCGAAGAGCCCATCAGCCCCTCATTGCTGGCGGAACGTGTTGGAATGTCGACGCGTCAGCTTGAACGCCTCTTCCGCCGCTACCTGAACCGCAGTCCCAAGCGATATTATATGGAGCTGCGACTTCAAAAAGCCCGAAACCTTTTGATGCAAACGGATATGACCGTGATCAATGTCGCGCTCGCCTGTGGATTTGCGTCGCCGTCTCATTTTTCGAAATGCTACCGGGCGCATTATGACACCACCCCGTACCGCGAACGCGGCACAATCGCGACCCGTCCGGTGGTTTGAAAAAGGGATTGCAAGCGCTGCTTCAGCAGCACTAACCTTTTCAGACTGGCAAAAATGCGTCGAAGGATCGTTTACAGTGTACTTGCATGCGACCGACCGCGTCCGTCCCAACAGCCAAACCAACGCGCTGTAAGGCACAGTTTATTGGGACGCGCCGAAATCAATCTGGCTTTTTGTCCTGATCATAGGCTCCGTTGCAGCAGTCATTTTCACACCAAGTTGGAGCGGCGTCTTTGTGTTCCTGGCCACAACGGTACTTACCGTTTGTGCCGTCATTCTGTTGGTATGCCCAGACTTCTTATTCACAAGTCTTTTCAGACGCTAAAGTGGCTGGAATACCTGCTGGTCTGGCTTGCCGTACTTGTTGGAATGGCGGGTCCCTTCGGAATGATCCGCGCGCATGACATGCGGGACTGGCACCAACGCCAAACCATTTGCCCCCCACATCCAAGCCATAACGCCAGTTTTTGGCGTGATGCTTGGTGGCAACTGCATTGCAGGTTCGATCTCGACCACCCGCCGCTTTTTCAAATTGAACCCGAGATCACAAATGACCGCATCTATTGCTGGATGGAACGACATTGGCGGGCACAACAACTCGTTCTTGCAGTGCCATTATTCTTGTTTGGCGGCGTCGGGTTCGTGCTATGGGGAATTTGCACGCGTGGTGCTGTATCGCTAACCGGACACTGGATAATCGGGCATTTCGGACACAAGACTGGACATCAAGGATGGTCTGTCCAAGGACTGCCAGTCCAAGGGTATAACCTCCGGGGTCTTGGATTAATTGCTTTTGGGGAAAATTGGCATTCCAACCATCATGCCTTTCCACATTCCGCCAAGCTGGGTCTTGCGAAAGGTCAATTAGATCCCAGCTACTGGTTTATCAAATCACTAGAAGGTTTGGGTCTGGCGCATAAAATCCTTGGGCCCAGTGACCGACCTGAACGCAGTGGTCTTGTTAAATTAGAAAAGTGAAGCACGCTTGAATCTCTTCACTAAGAATGCGGAACACAACAGAGCGATTTTCGGTTACGACATGCAAAAGGGACAAAGTCACCCCCATTCAGTACCGAAAATCGTCCCACACGAGCTTGGCGATCCGTAACACCCAAGATACAAGCCTATAAAATCCTGCACAAAGTGATTACCGTATTTTGAGTAACCACATAAAAGCCAAGGGCGCCCCACTTGGAACGCCCTCACTACCTGTAATCATGCGCCCTGAAAGACTATTCGCTCGCAGCGCTATCAACAGATACCGAAATGCCCGGGCCCATGGTCGAGCTCAGGGAAATCTTGTTCATATACGACCCTTTAGCCCCCGACGGCTTGGCTTTGGCCACTGCCGTGACAAAGGCACGGATGTTCTCGACAAGTTTGTCGGCGTCAAAGGAAGCTTTGCCAATACCGGCGTGTACCACGCCTGCTTTTTCAGCCTTGAACTGGACCTGACCGCCCTTAGCGTCCTGAACGGCCTGCGCCACATCCATTGTAACAGTGCCAACTTTGGGGTTTGGCATCAAGTTGCGCGGGCCCAGAATTTTACCCAGACGGCCAACGACAGGCATCATATCAGGGGTTGCAATGCATCGGTCAAAGTTGATTTCGCCGCCTTGAATTGCTTGCATCAGGTCTTCAGCACCTACGATATCAGCTCCTGCCGTTTGCGCTTCGTCAGCTTTGGCACCGCGCGCGAAAACAGCCACGCGAACTGTTTTACCTGTCCCGTTAGGCAGACCAATGACACCACGTACCATTTGGTCCGCGTGGCGCGGGTCGACACCAAGGTTCATAGAGATTTCAATAGTTTCATCAAACTTTGCGACGGCGTTGCCCTTAATCAAAGCAACGGCTTCTTCGACGGTCACGTTATTTTTGCCCGCAAAGGCGTCACGTGCAGCGCGGGTGCGTTTTCCAAGCTTAGCCATTTTACTTTACCTCGATACCCATCGACTTGGCAGAGCCAAGGATGATCTGCATTGCGGCCTCAACGTTGTTCGCGCTCAGGTCTTTCATCTTTGCTTCTGCAATTTCACGAACCTGCGCAACGGTCACTGTCGCGACGGTTTCACGGCCGGGCAGTTCTGCACCGCGCGGACGGTTGCGCTTGCCGACAGGCTTTAGACCCGCAGCTTTTTTCAGGTAATATGACGCAGGCGGCGTCTTGATGTCCATCGTGAACGACTTGTCTTGGTAGTAAGTGATCACGGTCGGGCACGGTGCGCCTGGCTCCATTTCCTGCGTTTTTGCGTTAAACGCCTTGCAGAATTCCATAATATTGATGCCGCGCTGACCCAATGCCGGACCCACGGGGGGCGATGGGTTGGCTTTGCCAGCCGGAATTTGCAGCTTCATGCTGCCAATAAGCTTCTTGGCCATGTGGCCTCTCCTTTTATCAACAGGCTTCAGGATCGCGATCCAAGCCCTAAGTCGATGCGGTTCGGTGCAGCGCCGCGACGCCCCTTGCCTCCCGCATGGATTCGTTGCCAAACGGACAACACGGGTGGCGTTACAACCAAATGGCTATGCGCGCAACCATATTGCCCCGATGTACTGTAAAATGGGTTTATAATCGCCATCACATATTAATTACCGAATACGACATAAGTAGCTGCAAGTGGCGGACCATGCTGTAGAATATACCAATCACCGCACCCTGATTTCGCTTAGCCACACCCAAGCGTCATTGCACGAAAGTCAAACTATGGACAGGCTCCAGATTTATATTCCTCTGCTGGTTATCGCACTTATTGATTTCCTTTTGTTTTTCAAACGCACGAAAACGGATGGAGAGCCGGCGACTTGGCGCCAACGAATGAAACGCGCGAACCGGAAACGCAGGCTCAAATATAAAATCGGCTTGGCCCGCGCGCGCGACGATGCTGGATACGGTGCGGGATGACGACGACCTGAGACTTTGTACCGCTTCCGGTAATCTTGGGGGTTTGCGGTCTTAAAGTCAGGGAAACAATTGGATCGTCACTTTGGCGCCATTCGGTAAAGCCCCCCGTTTCCGACACTCAAAAACCATAACGCTCCATCCGGTCCTTGCCGCACATCGCGCACACGCGATGTCGCTTTGCCTGAAATCTGCTCAATTTCGCGCAAAGGTGCGCCAGACAAGCGGGAAATATAGTCGAACTTCAAAGATCCGATAAAGGCATCACCGCGCCAGCTGGCAATAATGCCATCATAAAAGGTCATCCCAGACGGGGCTATAGACGGATCCCAGTATGTTTCCGGCTGCTCCATCCCCGGTTTGGCAGTGCCTTCGCCAATTTTCCTACCGCTGTAGTGACGTCCGTAGGCGATAACGGGCCAGCCATAATTTGCACCGCTTATTACACGGTTTACTTCGTCTCCGCCCTTCGCACCATGTTCGTTGATCCAAAGCTGGCCGTCGCGGTCCAACGCGGCCCCCTGAGGGTTGCGGTGTCCAAAGCTCCAGATTTCAGGGATCACCCCTTCACGCCCAATAAACGGATTGTCTTTGGGAGCGGCACCATCGCGCGTAATCCGCAAGACAGAGCCATTCTCCATACTTAAATCTTGTGCCGATGGCCGGTCTCCGCGATCTCCAACAGTGACAAACAACGTGCCGTCCGGAGCCTCCACCAATCGCGATCCGAAATGTCGGCCACCCGAGGATCCTTTTGTCATTTCGAAAATTGTCTGGCCCTCTCGCAAACTGCGCCCGTCTTGCGCCAGCTCAGCTCGGAAAACAGCCGTTCCAGCGCCACCACGTTGACGCTTTGCATACGTAAAAAACAGCGTACGTGACGTTGCAAAATCACGCGGCACCAGCACGTCAAGCAATCCACCCTGCCCGCGCGCCGCGACGCGCGGCACACCCCGCACTTTCGTGCGACGACCGTTTTTAACCAACCAAAGCTGGCCACCGCGTTCCGTAATTAGGATACCACCATCGGGCAAAAAGCCGAACGCCCACGGCTCGTCAAGATCAGCGACAACCAAGGACACCTCTAAAGGGCCGGATTTGGTTTGTATGACCTCTGCAATCGACGCTGATGCAGCCCAACACAAAATAAACAGCGGAAACAGAAAACGGGAGTACATGATGCGGCCTCACTCAATTATCGCCCCGATCCTGAGGATCCAGCACGTTCAGGGCAAGATCCTAAATGCATAAGGTTGGACACAGCGACCGCTTTGTACAAAACATCGTGAGATTTCGGGCCTGACCCAAGCGACACACTCGCACGATAACTGCGCAAAGCGCCTGAGCAAACATCTTGGCTGACATTTACATAAAGCCGCTATCGCTTTCCCAACACTTTGGGTTTGCACCATCCAGACCATTCCTGAAAAGCTCGGCTCTCGTTTTAGCGTCACTGTTTTTGGTTTCAGGCTGGCCAAGGAATATCAACATTCAGTTAGAAATGACGGGTTAGCCCCCCTTTCCTTTTTTACTGGGCCGCCATAGGCTCTGCCAAGGATAGAAATGTCCGACGTCAACACGGGGAGAATCAAAAAAATGAAAAAACTTCTTATGACCGCAGCCGCGGGCGCACTTTGTGCATCCACAGGCTTCGCTGGTGGCCATTCGGAAATTAAACTGGGCGTAATCCTCGGTTTTACTGGCCCAATTGAATCGCTGACACCATCAATGGGCGCCGGAGCTGAATTGGCGATGGCCGAAGTCACAGAAAGTGGCGCGCTTTTGGGCGGGGCGTCCGTAACACCCGTGCGCGGCGACAGCACATGTATTGACGCAGGCGCAGCAAGTGCAGCAGCAGAGCGTTTGATCACATCCGATGGTGTCAAAGGCATTGTGGGCGCAGACTGCTCGGGCGTAACCGGAGCAATCCTGAATAACGTGGCGCTGCCAAACGGCGTTGTCATGGTATCGCCATCAGCAACATCACCTGCGCTAAGCCACACTGATAACGCCGATAACGGCCTGTTCTTTCGCACAGCGCCATCCGATGCACGTCAGGGCGTCGTGATGACAGAGGTGTTGATGGAATTGGGCATTAATGAAGTAGCAGTGACCTACACCAACAACGACTACGGCAAGGGACTGGCTGACAGCTTTGAAGCGGCCTACACCGCAGCTGGTGGAACTGTAACAGTCAATTCACCCCACGAAGATGGCAAGGCAGACTATTCAGCCGAGGTCGGTGAACTTGCGGCCGCTGGTGGCGATCGTCTTGTCGTTGCAGGCTATGTCGACCAAGGCGGTTCTGGCATCGTGCGCGCGGCTCTGGACACAGGCGCGTTTGACACGTTCCATTTCCCTGATGGTATGATCTCGGCGGCTTTGACCGAGAACTTCGGTTCGGAAATCGACGGCTCCTCGGGTCAGCACCCTGCCCCATCAGACGAACTCGCCGCACGGTTCAGCGATTTGGTTGGTGGTGCTTTTGACAGCTCATCGCCTTTCACACCAGAAAGCTACGACGCCGCGGCACTGATCATGCTGGCAATGCAATCTGCAAATTCGGCAGAGCCGGGCGACTACAAGGACCACATCTTTGCAGTGGCCAATGCCCCGGGTGAGCCGATCCAAGCTGGGGAATTGGGCAAAGCGCTCGAGATCCTTGCAGCCGGTGGCGAAGTCGACTTAATCGGTGCAACTGGCGTAGAGCTTGTTGGACCTGGCGAAGCCGCCGGCGCATATCGCGTTGTTGGCTTTGAAGGTGGCGAAGAAGTCACCGCTGGACGCAAGTAACCAACCGTCGTCACTATACCGGGCAGCCCGTGTTTCACGGGCTGTCTGACGTAGCGCAAAGGATATCGCCTTGATCGAGGTTACCGATGTCGTCAAACAATTCGGTGGATTTCGTGCCGTGGATGGTGCGACGCTACGAATTAAAACTGGATCCATCACCGGCCTTGTTGGTCCGAATGGAGCCGGAAAAACAACGCTTTTCAATGTGATAGCAGGCGCGCTGCCGCCAACATCCGGTCGCGTCAGGATGGACAACGAGGACATCACGGGACTTGCCCCGCACGTCCTATTCCACAAAGGCTTGCTGCGTACATTTCAGATTGCACATGAATTTTCGTCAATGACCTGCCGCGAAAACCTGATGATGGTTCCCGGGCATCAATCAGGCGAAACCCTGTGGAACGCGTGGTTCGGTAGAGCCCGGATAGAACAGGAAGAAGCCACGCTACTGAAAAAGGCCGATGAAGTTCTCGAGTTTCTGACGATTTCACATCTTAAGGATGAAAAGGCAGGCAACCTGTCCGGTGGGCAGAAAAAATTACTGGAACTGGGCCGCACCATGATGGTCGACGCAAAGATCGTGTTTCTTGACGAGGTTGGTGCCGGTGTGAACCGCACGCTTTTGAATACGATTGGCGATGCGATCCTGCGGTTGAATAAGGAACGCGGATATACTTTTTGCATGATAGAACACGACATGGATTTTATCGGCAGATTGTGCGATCCGGTGATTGTTATGGCCGAAGGCCGCGTTCTGGCTGAGGGCACAATCGACGACATCAAGGCCAACGAACAGGTGATCGAAGCCTATTTGGGCACTGGTTTGAAGAATAAGGCCGCAAACGCGTGAGACAAAGGACTCCAAAGATTGCGACGCTTTGCACGAACCCTCGCCGATGCCGACTCGCCGGACGTAATCTGCAAGCGAAAACATATTGCCTACCTGCACACAGCGCAAAACACTTAGATCAAGACGAAAGGGAACCGTGTGTCTGAGCCTTTCCTCATCGGAGACAGTATGACAGGCGGATATGGGCGTGGGGCCGATATCCTGCACGGCTGCACTATCGCGGTTGAACGCGGACAGATCGCGGTCATCGTAGGCCCGAATGGCGCAGGCAAGTCCACCGCGATGAAAGCCGTTTTTGGCATGCTAAATGTGCGGGACGGCGCGGTTCGGCTGGGCGGAAAGGACATAACCGGCCTGTCACCACAAGATCGGGTGGCAGAGGGTATGGGATTTGTCCCTCAGACGCAGAACATCTTCACTTCGCTTACAGTGGAAGAAAATCTTGAAATGGGGGCTTTTCTGCGTCGGGACGATATCTCTGAAACGTTGGAACAGGTCTACGACCTGTTCCCCATTCTCAGGGACAAAAGACGCCAGGCCGCCGGTGAGCTGTCTGGCGGACAACGCCAACAGGTTGCCGTTGGACGCGCTTTAATGACACAGCCACAGGTCTTGATGTTGGATGAACCCACAGCTGGGGTCAGCCCGATTGTTATGGACGAACTGTTTGACCGCATCATCGAAGTTGCCCGAACCGGAATTTCAATTCTGATGGTCGAACAAAACGCCCGACAGGCTCTGGAAATCGCTGACAAGGGCTATGTGTTGGTTCAGGGGCGGAATGCCCACACAGGCACTGGCCAAGAATTGCTGGCAGACCCGCAAGTGCGGCGTAGCTTTCTGGGGGGCTGAGACGATGTTTGGTTTCAAATGCGTAGCACCAGCCCGTATTCTGGCGATGTCGAAATTTTGCGGCGCGACATTCAGGCTTTGGACCGTATTGCGACGCGACATGGCCTGCCTGAATCTGATGCCTTGCCTGCCTTGTGAGGACGCTCAATGATTGATTTTCTGAATGCGCTTGTGGTGCTTGCTAACTTTGTGCTGGTGCCTGCCATTGCCTATGGAAGCCAGCTCGCCCTCGGGGCTTTGGGTGTCACGCTGATTTATGGTATCTTGCGGTTTTCCAACTTTGCCCATGGCGATACCATGGCGATGGGCACCATGGGCGTCATCTTTGCGACTTGGTGGCTGCAATCACTGGGTGTAAGCTTTGGCCCATTGCCGACCGCTCTTTTGGCTTTGCCGTTTGGCATCGCTTTTGCTATTGCCCTCACGCTTGGGACAGACCGTCTGGTCTATCGATTTTATCGCGCACAACGGGCGAAACCTGTGATCTTAGTTATCGTGTCAATGGGCGTAATGTTCATTTATAACGGACTTACGCGATTCATCATCGGACCCGGCGATCAGCGGTTTTCTGACGGTGAACGGTTCATTATTTCCGCGCGTGAGTTCAAACAGATGACTGGCCTGCGCGAAGGTCTCGCGATTAAGACCACGCAAGGCATTACGCTTGTCACCGCCATTATTGTCGTGATTGTATTGTTTTGGTTCCTCAACCGAACCCGCACGGGGAAATCCATGCGCGCATATTCTGATAACGAAGATCTGGCGCTGCTTTCTGGTATCAGCCCCGAACGCGTTGTTATGGTGACTTGGTTGATTGTGGCGGCCCTAGCGACCATTGCAGGCACCCTTTATGGATTGGACAAATCCTTCAAACCCTTCACCTATTTCCAACTCCTTTTGCCCATTTTTGCAGCCGCAATTGTGGGCGGATTAGGCAATCCTCTCGGCGCAATTGCTGGGGGGTATCTGATCGCGTTTTCCGAAGTCGGGATCACGTATGCGTGGAAAAAGGTGCTGCGATATCTGCTGCCAGAAAACCTCGAGCCTTCGACGCTGATGCAGCTTTTGGGGGTTGAGTATAAATTTGCAGTCAGCTTTGCGCTTCTTGTAGTGGTATTGCTGTTCCGACCCACGGGTATCTTCAAGGGGAAATCGGTATGACGGATCGCGTGCGGACAGTATTTCTGTTTGGCCTTGTAGCCGTTTTGATCATCGGCACTGGAATCTCCCAAAGTTGGAATTCCGCGCTTGGAATTTTGAACATGGGATTGATCAGCGCCATCATGGCGCTTGGTGTGAATTTGCAATGGGGCTTTGCGGGGTTGTTCAACGTGGGCATCATGGGGATGGTCGCACTGGGTGGCCTTGCTGTGGTTTTGGTCTCTATGCCTCCTGTGCCGGACGCATGGGCGGCAGGTGGGCTAGGCGCTGTTGCGGGACTGTGTATTGGTGCTGCAACAATAACACTGGCTATTTTTGCGTGGTCGCGGGCCCCGAAGCGATGGCGCGGATGGACAGTTGCCGCAATTTTGATCATTGGCTTCGTGTTCTATCGGATGATCTTTGCGCCATCTACCGCCGCAATCGAGGCCGTAAACCCAGCCGGCACGGGCTATCTAGGCGGTATCAATCCAGGCGGCGCCGGAAATTTCAAGTCGTGGGGTTGGATCACTATTCTGGCTTGGCCCTTGGGCGGTGTTTTGGCCGCTGGCGCTGCTTGGGCGATTGGCAAAACAGCACTTGGTCTGCGGTCAGATTATCTGGCAATTGCCACGCTTGGGATTGCCGAGATTGTGATTGCAGTGCTCAAGAACGAAGACTGGCTGACGCGCGGTGTTAAGAACGTAGTGGGCTTACCACGCCCCGTTCCTTACGAGATCGACCTGCAAGCGGATGCCAGCTTTGTGGATCGTGCAGCTGGTTTGGGGTTGGACCCCGCCACGGCGTCAACCCTCACAGTCAAGATTGGCTACAGTTTGCTGTTTACAGCCGTTCTTTTGATCTTGCTGGTCTTGGCACAACTGGCGCTGAAATCGCCATGGGGTCGGATGATGCGTGCCATCCGCGACAATGAGGTATCAGCGCGGGCAATGGGCAAAGATGTCACCGCGCGCCATTTGCAGATTTTTATCCTCGGCTCGGCTATCTGCGGGGTCGCGGGGGCTATGCTCACCACGCTTGAGGCACAGCTGACACCCGCCAGCTATCAACCCCTGCGGTTTACATTCCTGATATGGGTGATGGTGATCGTGGGAGGGTCTGGCAATAATCTAGGCGCTGTTCTGGGTGGATTCATTATATGGTTCTTGTGGGTTCAGGTAGAACCGGCTGGTGTTTGGCTGATGTACATTATTACGGCAGGAATGCCCGAAGGCGCCCCTCTGCGCGAACATCTTCTAGCGTCAACACAGCATATGCGCCTTTTGACCATGGGAACAATACTCTTGCTGGTCTTGCGATTTGCACCAAGAGGACTTTTGCCAGAACGCTAAAAGCAGGGGCAAATTACAACGATAATCAACTTCCTAGTCATCCATGCATAAGGATGACACATCAAGGTTCAGTTGAGAAAATATGACACCGCTTACGCGGCACAGAAAGCCACATCGCCGTACCATTCGGCGGTAGAAAGACATTTGGCACAGTGGCTTTGAAAACGTCCCCGCTGGTGTCCATACGGAATTCGACCAAGCTTTCTGCGCCCATAAACCGCGCACGTTCTACCCGCCCACGAGCGGCCGCGCCAAAATCCTTTGTGGGATGCGGGCCTTGACCATCACGATCAAAATCCAAGGATACATGCTGCGGGCGAAAGCCGATTTCGACTTCGGTGCCGTCCGCGTAACCGGGTACAAGAAAATCCCCAAAAGGTGTCGACGTCAATGCATTGCGGACCACACCGCGCACAAGATTGACGTCGGAGAAAAATGCCATCGCCGCCCGGTCTGCGGGCTGGTTGTAAATATTATACGGCCCCCCCACCTGCACAATCCGTCCGTCACGCATCAAGGCAATTTCGTCAGCCATCCGCATTGCCTCTTCAGGCTCGTGCGTGACCAGCAAAACGGCTGCGCCCTCTTCTTTTAATAGATCAATCGTCTCATCGCGGATGCCATCACGCAATCGGTTGTCCAATCCTGAAAAAGGTTCATCCATCAACATAACCTTTGGGCGCGGGGCAAGTGCGCGCGCCAGTGATACGCGTTGTTGCTCTCCTCCAGACAGCTGATGTGGGAAAGCATCAGCGTAATGCGCCAGCCCCACACGATCCAAAAGCTCTCGCACTCGATCTTTTGTTGAGGGGTCCTTGCCACGAAGACCAAAGCCAATATTGCGCGCAACGCTCATATGTGGAAACAGCGCAAAATCCTGAAAGATAAGTCCAACATTGCGATGCTCTGGTGGGACGTGGCGATCCGGACTGGCCACACAAGAGCCATCGACATAAATCTCGCCAGCATCAGCCGTCTCTACCCCTGCAATCATGCGCAATGTGGTCGATTTCCCACATCCTGACGGGCCTAGCAGACAGGTGACCCTGCCCGCGCCAATATGCAAGGACACATCTGACACAACGGTGCGCCCATCAAACTGTCGCCGCAGAGTACGAATATCCAAAAGAGGGCAATCAGTTTGTGGCATTTGAAAAAAACTCTTGATAGCGGGCGGTTATCTACGGGACGCAGGTGTCGCTAAGGATGTAGCGGTGGACGCAGTCGGAAACAAGTCATCCGCAACCCCATCGCTACACTGAGTTTAACAGCCACATCAAAGACAGGATCGACCAAAATGGACAGACGAACACCTTTTGGAAAGACGATTTTCTGATTGAAGCTCGTTAATGGGATACTCTTGGTCTTTTATGCATCCTAAAAAGCCCCTTTGTTACACAAACCCGCCAACTCGCGTCATCATTCCTTACCGCAGCGCTTGCGCACCACATCATGACTAAGGTATAGTATTTTATAACAATATCTTGCGTGTAATTTCCCGATAGGCGGCTTTACGTGACCGAAACCCCGGACACCCCAGACTCTTCAACCGATTTGCCACCGGAACGCCCGGCAGGCCCATCGATTTCGATCACCGAAGAGATGAAAACTTCGTATCTCGATTACGCAATGAGCGTGATTGTTTCACGAGCCATTCCCGATCTGCGAGACGGTCTTAAACCCGTTCACCGGCGGATCCTTTTTGCGATGCACGAGACTGGCAATAGCCATGACAAATCCTATCGCAAGTCGGCCCGGCCGGTGGGGGACGTCATGGGCCAGTACCATCCTCATGGTGACAGCGCGATATACGACGCCTTGGTACGGATGGCACAAGATTTTTCGATGTCGTTGCCGCTTTTGGATGGGCAAGGCAATTTTGGATCTATGGATGGAGATAACCCCGCCGCCATGCGCTATACCGAAGTGCGCATGGACAAACCGGCGGCCTATATGTTGGCCGACATCGACAAAGACACGGTTGATTTTCAAGACAACTATGACGGCAAACAAAAAGAACCCACCGTTCTGCCCGCACGCTTTCCGAACATGCTGGTCAACGGGGCGGGCGGTATCGCCGTCGGCATGGCAACGAATATCCCGCCACACAATCTGGGCGAGGTCGCCGATGCAACACTTGCCTTGATTGAAAACCCGGATCTGTCATCCGAAGACCTCATTCAATTTGTCCCCGGACCGGATTTCCCAACCGGCGGGCTATTGCTTGGGCGATCCGGGGCGCGTCGCGCCTATCTTGAAGGACGGGGCAGCACGATCATTCGGGCACGCACTCACACAGAGGAACTGCGCAAAGACCGTTGGGCAATCGTCGTGGATGAAATCCCCTATCAGGTCAATAAAGCTACGATGATCGAACGGATTGCCGAGGCCGCACGCGACAAACGGATTGAAGGCATTGCGCATGTGCAGGACGAATCCGATCGCAATGGTGTGCGGGTTGTGGTTGAGCTGAAACGGGATGCGACCCCTGATGTGGTGCTGAACCAGCTGTTTCGGTTTACCCCCATGCAGACATCCTTCGGTTGCAATATGCTTGCCCTGAACGGCGGGCGTCCGGAACAATTGACCCTACGCGGATTTCTGACGGCGTTCATCGACTTTCGTGAAGATGTCGTCGCCCGTCGTACGGCTCACCTGCTGCGAAAGGCGCGGGAACGCAGCCATATTCTATGCGGATTGGCCGTAGCAGTCAGCAATGTTGACGAGGTAGTCGCCACAATCCGTTCCAGCGCCGATGCTGCCGAAGCCCGCCGTCGTCTTATGGAACGTGCCTGGCCTGCCCAAGATATCGCGGCCTACATCCGCTTGATCGACGATCCGACGCATAAAATCAATGAAGACGGGACCTACCACCTGTCCGAGACACAGGCGCGCGCAATCCTCGACCTGCGGCTGCAACGCCTGACACAACTGGGCGTGAAAGAAGTCACAGACGAGCTGGAGCAGCTGGCCGAAAAGATCAAGGAATACCTGTCGATCCTGGCATCGCGGGACCGCATCATGGAGATTATCTCAAACGAATTGCGTGAAGTGCGCGACCTCTTTGCTGTTCCGCGCCGCACCGAGATTGTCGAATGGTCCGGTGATATGGAAGACGAAGACCTGATCGAACGCGAAGACATGGTCGTGACGATCACCCAGACCGGATATATCAAACGAACGGCTTTGGCTGATTTCCGCGCCCAGCGCCGCGGCGGCAAAGGTTTGGCCGGGATGCAAACAAAAGACGACGATGTGGTCACGACGTTGTTCGTCGCGAATACGCACACGCCACTGTTGTTCTTTACGACGGATGGTATGGCCTACA
Source organism: Pseudoprimorskyibacter sp. (assembly GCA_029251265.1). Taxonomy (GTDB): domain Bacteria; phylum Pseudomonadota; class Alphaproteobacteria; order Rhodobacterales; family Rhodobacteraceae; genus JAQXDR01. Next base: position 34,005 of record JAQXDR010000148.1, read on the forward strand.
AGCTTAAGTGCTGGCGTCTGCCCCAATCCGGCAGAACAGGCAAAGGCAAAGCCATCGTCAACATTTTGCCGATCCCACAGGGCGTGTCGATTGCCGCCATTATGCCGGTCGACCGCGACGAGGACGAGTGGGACGATCTTCAAATTGTCTTTGCAACATCTGCAGGGACCGTGCGTCGTAACAGGCTATCTGATTTCACCAATGTCATGCGTAATGGCAAAATTGCGATGAAATTTGAAGACGATCATGCCGACACCAAACTGATCAATGCCCGGATCTGTTCCGAAGACGACGACGTTATGTTGGTGACGAACTCGGGCCGTGCCATCCGATTCCAAAGTACGGACGTGCGCGTCTTTAATAGCCGCGCCTCCGTCGGTGTCCGGGGTATTCTGCTGAAGCCTGACGACGAAGTGGTGAGCATGGCCGTCATCCGCCATTTCAAAGCAGATGCACAGGAACGTGTGGCCTATCTCAAAATGCGACGCGCGGTGGCAGGCTTGGCAGACGACACAGAGACTGATGAAGACGATGTTCCCGCCGGGTTGATCACACAAGAGCGCTATGCCGAAATGTCTGCGGCTGAAAACCTGATGCTGACAATCACTGCCAATGGCATGGGCAAGCTAAGCTCGAGCCATGACTATCCTGTGCGCGGGCGCGGTGGGCAAGGGGTGCAGGCGATCGACAAAGCCATGCGCGGCGGTGCGCTCGTTGCAACCTTTCCGGTCGAAATGGATGATCAGGTCATGCTCGCAACCTCGGGCGGCCAGTCAATTCGGGTGCCAGTGGAAGGCATAAGCTTCCGATCGCGCAGTGCTGGTGGCGTTCGGGTGTTTAACACCCGTGCTGATGAAACCGTGGTCAGTGTCGCATGGATCGCTGAGCAAGAAGACGAAGCCTGACGTTCGGGCTAGGTCCACGATTTACGACATTTTGCAGCGTCGGCAGAACGCTTCCGCCGGCGGTTTAGTGAGGGACTGCAAAAAGCATCCATTGACCTATGCGTTTAAGCTCATGACCACCCGAAGTCTTAAGAGCTTGGTTGGCTTCCAAATTGTCAATCGGGCACCCGACCAAGAGGTATGTGTGATCCAATAAATCCAGCGTTGCTGCACTTTCACCAATCACACTGCATGCGCTGTTGGCATTAGGATAAGAACGAACAACCACCAAACCAACCCCGTCCGGTGATTGACCAAACGTCTCTTTTTCAACCGGCGCTTCATCCACTTGCAAAACAGCGATTGAGCAATTTGTTGCATCCGGGTCGGATGGATTACAAATATGATCTTCGGATGGCTGCATGCACCCTGACACAGAAGCTGCGGCAACGAACATAACACATAAACGCACCCAAACCGGCCGTGGGTCAGAAAACCGAACAACAGGCATATTGCATCTCGTTTTCCAAGCCACCCAAATTCACACGCACGGGACATTGATCCAGTGCAAGCCTATTCCTCGGTAAGCCCAGGCGTCAAGATTGGCTCTTTTCAGTCTCAGACGGCTTCACAAGCAACTGGCAGGAGGCGTTTTCAAAACGTCAGAGCTTGTATAGGGCACCAAATTTGGTCTCCAGATAGTTCAAGAGTGGTTCGGGTCGTGGGCTAAACCCCGCTGCATGTATAATCGTTTCTTGTGGTGTGCGCAGGCTTCCGTAGCGCTGCAAATTTGCGCCAAGCCAATCGGTTGCCGGACTTGCATCCCCCTGTGACAGAGCAGCATCTACATCCGGGACAGCATCGCGCAAGGCTTCGTTCAGGCATCCAGCGTACACATTGCCCAAGGCATACGTCGGAAAATACCCAAACAAGCCAACGGACCAATGAACATCCTGCAATACGCCATTAGACGCCCGGTCCACCGCATATCCAAAATCTGCCTTGAAGCGGTCGTTCCACGCGGCCTCGAGGTCACTGACTTGCAGATCACCGGCCACAAGAGCGCGCTCGAGGTCAAATCGCAGCATAATATGCAGATTGTACTGAATTTCATCCGCTTCTGTCCGGATATACCCCCGCCGGACCTTATTCACAGCCGCATAAAATGCGTCCGCGTTTTGCAGACCTAAATCGCCAAAGCGGGTGCGCATTTTTTCATAAAGCCAGCCTGTGAACGCACGCGATCGCCCCAATTGATTTTCATAAATGCGGCTTTGGCTTTCATGCACGCCCATGGACACACCACGCCCCAAGGGCGTAAGTGCATAAGCTTGATCGATTGCAAGCTCATAGGCCGCATGCCCGACCTCGTGAATGGTTGAATATACACAATTGAATGGATCACGGTCTGATGTCCGCGTGGTGATACGCACATCATTCCCCGATCCAGAGCTGAACGGATGGACCGCCTTGTCAATACGTCCACGATTGCGATTATAACCAAAGGCGTCGGCGACGTCTTTCGTTAGTGCCATTTGCAGGGTTGGATCGAAATGCCCATCCAGATCTGCCGGAGCCTGCTGATCCAGAACCTTTTCACGCAAGGACACCAACCGCGGTCGCATGGCGTCAAAGATGGCTGCAATTTCGGCAGCAGTTGTGCCAGGTTCATAATCCTGTAACAGGGCATCATACGCATCCCCACCATCAGCAACGGCGGTGGCCTCTTCACGGCGCAGCGCCAAAACCTCTGTCAGGATCGGAGCAAACGCAGCCACATCGTCTTCTGCGCGCGCTTGCGCCCAAATTCCCTGCGCGCGGCTGGTGACGCGCGCAACCTCTTCTGCCAATCTCGCGGGCACCTTACTCGCACGGTCGAAAGTCCGCTGAATTTCGCGGATTTGCGACCGCGCCACCGGATCTGTTGGCGACACCTTGGCAAGCCAGTCACCTACCCTAGGATCGGTCCGGCGCGCATGCAGCACGGCCTCAATGGCAGCCATTTCCTCGGAGCGTTGTTCCGCCGCGCCGCTTGGCATCATCGTTTCCTGGTCCCAGCCCAGTCGCTCGGCCACCCGACCCAATGCTTCGGTTTGGCGCTGATATGCCATCAGTTCATCATAAGCGGTCATATATCAGGCTCCTTGTATGCGGTCGACTTGAGGATATTGCGCAGCAAACCGCGACCTTAAAATCAGGACCCACAGCACAATAGCGCCAAACTGGTGGCCGATGGCCAGCTGCCACGGCGCGGCATACAACACTGTCATGACACCGAGCGTCATTTGCAACAGCAGGACCGCGAATATAGCGTTAAACCAGTACCGGGTCCGTGAATTCGGTGACTTTCGCGCACGCAGCCAAACAACCACACCAAATAGCATCAGCCCATATCCCGCCAACCGATGCATGAACTGCACTAGTCCTGCGTTTTCAAAGAAGTTTCGCCATGCGGGGATCATATCAAAGGCCAATGGCGGAAAAAACTGCCCCGCCATAAGAGGCCAGTCGTTGTAGGTGCGACCAGCGTCTATTCCTGCCACAAGCGCGCCTAGTAGAATTTGCAAAAATGCAAAATGCATCAGACCTGTCCCCATAGAAAACAGCTTGGCTTCGCGCAAACGTCGCGATTGCATCAGATCACGCTCCGGGCGTCCCAAAAGTAAAATGAACCACGACAGAAAGCCAAAGATCACAAAGGCAAGCCCCAAGTGTGTTGCCAGCCTGTACGAGGCGACGTCCAACATGGTGCCAGTCAGTCCTGAGGATACCATCCACCAACCGACAGCCCCTTGCAGCCCGCCCAACGCGCCAAGCAATAAGAGACGCGGCGTCCAGCCAACGGGAATTTGGCGACGGATTAAAAAATAGACAAAGCCCAACGCCCAAACCAATCCGATGACCCGCCCCAGCTGCCGGTGACCCCATTCCCACCAAAAAATGACCTTGAATTCGGCCATCGACATGCCCTTGTTTTGCAACTGGTATTCTGGGATCTGGCGGTACTTGTCGAACTCCACCTGCCAATCTGTCGCCGTCAAAGGGGGCACAGCTCCGGTCACAGGCTTCCATTCGGTAATCGACAAGCCGCTGTCTGTCAGGCGGGTCAATCCACCGACAAGGATCATCACTGCAACCAGCGCAAAAATTATACACAGCCAAATGCGGATCGCCCCACGGGAATCCCGTCGACCGCGATCAATCAATCCGCCCTGTGGTGGGACGGTGTCGTCAAAAGCGTCAGTAACCTCTTCAAAGATGCTGCGAGTGCCGCTCATGGACCTGTCCTTTGATTATATTTGTTTGACCATAGTGTATGTGGTGTTTGGCGCGCTTCAAGTCAGTCTTGATGCCGCGCCCATCGCACCATTTGACGCAGGATGCCATGCAACATCTGGACGTCAGCACGGGTCAGGGGCATGCGGCTCCAGAAATTGCGCAGATTACGGATCATACCTGCGGCTTTTGTTTCCGGAAAAAAGAACCCTGCCTCGGTCAGCTGTTTTTCATAATGATCCGCAAGCTTTTCAATTTCAATCTGAGCTGCCCACTCACCGCCGGCAAGCTCGTCTTGTCGCGCAGGGGGCTGATCCGCCAATCGACGCCATTCATACCCCATAAGAAGCGCGCATTGCGCGAGGTTAAGTGACGCAAATTCCGGATTGACCGGCACAGTCACAATTGCATTGGCGACAGCGATGTCATCATTTTCAAGCCCCGAACGTTCGGGTCCGAACAAAACAGCCACCTTTTCACCTTTCGCAAGACGCGCATGTGCTTCGGCCATCGCTCCTTGCGGGGAATACACCGGCTTTGTCAAACCGCGTGGTCGGGCCGTTGTGGCAAAAACATAATGACAGTCAGCGACAGCATCTGCTGTGGTGGGATAGACTTGTGCTGCATCCAGCAAACGCCCCGCGCCAGACGACATTGCAACGGCCCGCGGGTTAGGCCACCCATCACGCGGTGCGACCAGACGCATCCGGTCTAAACCAAAATTCCACATCCCCCGCGACGCCGCGCCAATGTTTTCGCCCATTTGGGGACGGACAAGAACAAACGCAGGTTGGGATGTCATGAAGTAGCTTTCTTTTGATCCGGGACAGGAATTTTGTCTATGCGAATAAATGTAGTCAGGTAGAAGCCGTTTACCGCGCTCGACCAGTTAAGAGCAAGTCCCCACAAGCTGAGCATGTCATGCCATACGGACGCGATTTCAAAAAAAACGGCCCAGATATCCTTGTATCTTTCATCCAAAGAGACATCTGTTTGGATACATGCACCAGTCCATTTATCTTTAGAAAATCAATCAGTCTTGGCAATCAAATAACGGATCCGAGCGCGGCAACTTTGTCCAAATGCACGGGCGTCGCAAAACTACGTCATGGCCTGTTTTGTCGACAACAGCCCACATACCACGACCCAACCATGGTCAAACGCAAACTTGGACGCTAAAGAGGCCCTAACCAAAGTTCCAAGGAGCCGGAAATGGCCGATACCGAGCAGCCACAAATTTATCTTGTAACCCCGCCGACAATCAATTTGTCAGAGTTCCCTAACAAATTGGCCGCCGTTCTCGATGCGGTAGACGTGGCCTGCTTGCGGCTTGCTTTTGCTGGTGGAGACGAAGACGCTTTGTCACGTGCAGCGGATATACTTCGCGACGTCGCACATCAGCGTGATGTTGCTGTGGTCATTGACCAGCATTTGGTTCTGGCACAACGGTTGGGGCTAGACGGCGTGCACCTGCTGGACACCCGCAGCGTGCGCACTGCGCGAAACGATTTGGGCAAAGACGCCATCGTTGGTGCCTTTGCAGGAACATCACGTCATGACGGCATAGCTGCCTGCGAAGCGGGCGCAGATTACGTCAGCCTCGGCCCCGTCGGACAAAGCAGCTTGGGCAATGGCGCGCCAGTCGATCCAGACGTATTCGCCTGGTGGAGCGAAATGATTGAAATCCCCGTTGTTGCAGAGGGTGCGCTGACCCCAGAACTAGTCAAAAACATTGCCTCCGTTGTCGATTTTGTTGCCATAGGAGATGAAATCTGGTCAACAGAAGATCCTGCTACAGCGCTGGCGACTTTTGTGAGTGCTACGGCCGGTTAATATGCACCTTGCTTGCACAACGGCCAAGTCACGATTTCCTCAAATACATCGGCATTGAATCAATGGACAACCTGCGCGGCTTTTAAGCGTCTATCTCAATCGACACGGTATCGGGCGTATTTTTGACCCGAAGCAAGGCATCATGCTCTGTTATCAGGGCTGGCAGTAATACAAACTGAACTTTTGATGGCGACAGGATTGACGATGTTGCGCCAGAGAGGGAATCCCACAATCCGCTATCGATCTGGATATGGGGACCTGTGCCTGATATTTTCCATGCTGTTGCATCCTGTCGGACAACGATTTCCCCGCCGCGTGGTAACGCGACCTCTAAGCACATGATAGCAAGCATTGCCAATTGTGCCTGCATACGGCTTGCATTGCCTGCGTCCCACACCATTTTGATCCGTCCGCCTCGACTTATGTCAGACAAAATCGCTTGCAAATCACGTTGCGCCACGTTTTGGTCAGGGCTGGACTGACCAAATGCGATACGAAACAGCTTTATGCGTGCCATTGCCGCGTCAACGCTTTCCCGGATCAGTTCCATTTCCGGACTAACCACATTCTCTCCGCCCAATTCAAGTAACTCGAGACCATTGTTGATGGCACCAATTGGACTAACTAGATCATGACAGATGCGCGATCCGATAAGAGCCGCTAAAGTATTTGGCGTAGCAGTCATGACCTTGATCCAAAACAGGAGAGCACCTTGAACGACCTGAATGCATTTCTCACTCCCGGTATGGTGGTCACCCATCCAGACAGACCCGATTGGGGTCGTGGCCAGGTGCAATCCAACATTGCGGGACGGATTACTGTAAACTTTGAAGAAACTGGTAAAGTAGTCATAGATGGATCACGCATTCTGTTGTTTCCGGTGTTCGACGTGTCGTGAGCTTGCATATGCTGGTGTGATGCACCAGTGATTTTTTCACTGTGGATACATTCGGCAACTAAATCATGGCGATTTGCTAACCCATTATCCAGACCTTGGTTTTGCAGTGGAATAGTTAACAGAGGGTTACACGGTTGGGTGCATTGGTTGCATAAAGTCGCCTGATTGCCTATGTCGTTCTAACCGTGTCTTTGGTAGCTCCGCCCTTATGACTTTTTCAGAGCCAAAATTTTTGGTCCGTTTGGCCCGCAATGATCATGAAATCCGCGCCGCTCAACGCCTGCGCTACGACATTTTTGTGCGCGAACTGGGCGGCGACGGTCCGATGGTCGACCATGCTGCCCAGATCGAAACAGACCGTTTTGATTGTTACGCAGATCATCTTCTTTTGATCGATAGCGCTTTGCCAGACGAACCTGTCGTCGGCGTCTACCGCCTGCTGCCAGACGACAGAGCCAAGGCAGCGGGGCAATTCTATTCCGAAAACGAATACGACCTGTCTCCCTTGCGAAAAAGCGGATTACGCCTTTTGGAACTGGGTAGATCTTGCCTGCATCCGGATTACAGGGGCGGTGTTGCCATGTATCATATGTGGCAGGCTCTAGCGCGATACGTCGAAAAGCATGACCTACAGGTCCTGTTTGGGGTCGCCAGTTTTCATGGAACCAATGTAGCGTCGCTTGCCCATCCTTTGTCACAGCTACATGACCGACATCTTGCTCCGCCTGAGTTACGCGTGCGGGCCCACGAGTATACCGCGATGAACCTTCTGTCGACCGATGCGATCGAGCGCCGCCGTGCAGCGGTTGAAACACCAGCATTGATTAAGGGTTATCTGCGTCTTGGAGGATTTGTCGGAGATGGTGCCTATGTCGATCATGCTTTTAACACAACAGATGTCTGCCTGATCCTTGATACGAAAAGAATGAATGCACGCCAGCGCAGCATTTATACAGGAGAGCGCGCATGACCCCTTGGGCCGGTGTGCCCGATCCAGAGTGGCCCCAGATCAGCCTGCGCGCCTGGCTACGCATTTTTGCAAAGGGTTTCTGTTTGGCAGGCGTCGTTTTTGGCGGGTTGGCCGTTCTTCTGTTGACGCGACTGATCGAACGCCCATTTTATGGGCTTCATCGCCCTATTACGCCTCACATCACAGTCACAGTATGCCGCATTGCGTTGTTTATCATAGGTCTTTCTGTGGTGCGCCGTGGAACACCTTTGCATGAGCCCGGGGCCATGGTGGTCAACCACGCCTCTTGGCTGGATGTTTTTGTTCTCAACAGCTCTCGCGCTCTTTATTTTGTGTCGAAGGCCGAAGTCGCATCATGGCCCGGTATAGGGTGGCTTGCCCGAGCGACAGGCACTTTATTCATCCGCCGAGATCCGCGCGAGGCAATGGTCCAGAGGCAAGCTATGGAAAATCGACTTTTGGCCGGGCATCAGCTTTTGTTTTTTCCCGAGGGAACCTCGACCGACGGTCGCCGTGTATTGAAATTCCGAAGCACATTGTTTGCAGCCTTTTTTTCGGATGCACTGCATCATGCCGTGTCGTTGCAGGCCGTCAGTATGATCTATCATGCGCCACGTGATGCAGATGTACGTTTTTACGGATGGTGGGGTGATATGAGCTTTGGGCGGCATCTGCTGATGGTGCTTGCGTCCCCACGCCACGGTCATGTGGAATTGATCTACCACCCCCCGATCCGGGTGGATGCCTATCCAAATCGCAAATCGCTGGCGGCCACGCTTGAGGCGCAGGTCCGCAACGGCCACCCTGCCCTGAACACGCTTTAGGTCCCTACGCTGAAGAACAGCTCGGGACATTTCGTTTCGTCAAAGCCGGCTGTTTCAGACACGCACACTCAGGAAAAATAAAGATGCCAGACAAAGGCCCGCACACTAGTTTCTGATCGTCCCGTCGCCGGATACCAGGTATTTAAATGAGGTCAGCTGTTCTGCTCCCACTGGACCGCGTGCATGCATTTTGCCTGTTGCGATGCCAATTTCCGCGCCCATACCAAATTCACCACCGTCGGCAAATTGGGTGGATGCATTGTGCATCAAAATGGCACTGTCCAATTGGGCGAAAAAGGCACCAACAGCGGCATCATCCTCGGTAACAATGCAGTCAGTATGCTGACTTCCGTACTGGCGAATGTGGGTAATGGCGTCGGAAAGATCATCGACCACACGTGCAGCGATGATCATATCAAGAAATTCCTTGCCCCAGTCACCATCTGTGGCGGGAACCACGCCAGGAATTTTCTGCAGATCAGGATCGCCACGCACCTCGACACCTGCCTCCAAAAGAGCCTGAACAGCCGCCTTACCCACAGTGTCCAACACAGAACGATGTATCAGTAAACATTCCGCAGCGCCGCAGATCCCAGTGCGTCGCGTCTTGGCATTCAACACCACACGCAACGCCTTTTCCAGATCGGCAGCGGCATCCAAATACACATGGACGATGCCCTCAAGATGCGCAAATACAGGCACCCGCGCCTCGCGCTGAACAAGACCCACCAACCCCTTGCCACCACGCGGGACAATCACATCGATGTAATCTGTCATTTTCAGCATTTCAGAAACTGCGGTCCGGTCCCGTGTCGGCACGCGCTGAATAGCATCCCTAGGCAAACCAGCCGCATCCAGCCCCTCAACAAGGCAGGTATGGATAGCACCCGCACTGTGAAAGCTTTCCGAGCCTCCGCGCAGGATGACAGCGTTGCCAGCCTTTAGGCACAAGGCCCCTGCGTCTGCGGTCACATTAGGGCGGGACTCGTAGATCACACCAATCACCCCCAACGGCGTTCGCACCCGCTTGATCTGTAATCCAGAGGGACGATCCCAATCCGCGATAACCTCTCCGACAGGATCATTCTGTTGGGCTACCGTGCGCAATCCATTCGCCATGGACTGAATGCGTGGGCCGTCCAGCATCAATCGGTCCATCATCGCAGACGACAGTCCTTTGGATCGCCCGAATTCCAAATCCTGCGCGTTAGCGGAAATGATTTCGGAACGGCGTGACCATACGGCATCTGCCGCCGCCATCAAAGCCTGCGTTTTGGCCTCTGGCGTCGCCACAGCCAGATGTGACGCCGCATCGCGTGCGCGCTGGCCAAGATCCAGCATTAAATCGGAGATAGCAACAGTTTCAGACATCAGCGTTTCCTATAGCGAGGGTCAAAGGGCCATATCATCACGGTGAATTAGGACCGCGCGTCCCGAGTATCCCAGAAGACCCTCAATTTGCGAAGAATGGTGGCCTTGGATCAAACGCGCCTCTGATGAGGTGTAGCGCGATAGTCCCTGGCCCAGCACACCATCAGGTCCAGTGATCGTGACAGGCTCTCCGCGACCAAATTCGCCGGTCACATCACGGACCCCGGCAGGCAAAAGCGATGTGCCACGCGCCAAGGCACGCACCGCGCCCGAATCGATTGTCAACACGCCCCTTGGCTTCATCGCTGCAATCCACCCCTTACGGGCTGCACGCGGATCACCTTCGGCAATGAACCATGTGGCGCGCGCGCCGGTTTCCAGCGCACGCAAAGGACGTGTTACGGACCCTTCAGTGATGACCATAGCACATCCCGCAGCCGTGGCTGTCCGCGCGGCCATTACCTTAGTTTTCATACCGCCTTTGGACAATCCAGACCCGGCATCACCAGCCATTGCTTCGATTTCAGGTGTGATATTTTCAATAACTGGAAACCATTTTGCGGCCTTATCGGTGGTTGGGTTGGCGCTGTAGAAGCCGTCTACATCAGACAGTAGCACCAACACCTCTGCGCCAACTGTTACAGCCATCTGCGCTGCCAGCCGATCATTATCCCCGTATCGGATTTCATCCGTTGCAACGGTATCGTTTTCATTGACAATCGGGACAGTGCCCAAAGACAAAAGCGTTTCAAGCGTTGCTCTGGAATTCAGGTACCGGCGGCGGTTTTCGCTATCTTCAAGCGTGACCAGCACCTGTGCGGCGGTCAGTGCGTGTGGAGCCAGAGCCTCTTGATAGGCCCGCGCAAGCTGGATTTGCCCCACGGCAGCCGCGGCTTGGGATTGTTCCAACGCAAGCGGTCCTGCCGGCAAGCTTAATACCTGCCGACCCAAGGCGATCGACCCTGACGATACCAAAACCACGTCAGCACCGCGTGCTCGAAGCGCCGCAACGTCTTGGGCCAAGCCCGTCAACCAAGCCGCACGCAAAGACCCGGTGGTTCGATCCACCAACAAGGCGGACCCTATCTTAATCACAACGCGACTTGCCGTCGTCAATGATGTTTCAGTCAGGGGCGCCACGTGTCTTCCTCTTTGGGGGGATTTTTAGCTGCCCGCGCATCATCAATCTGTGCCTGCAAAGCCCGCAAAATTTGTGTTGTGCCCTCACCACTGGCACCCGACATCATATGAACATGCGTGCCCACTTCGGCCTGAAGTTCATCCCTCAGAAAGCTGCGTTCTTCGTCGTCAAGGGCGTCAATCTTGTTCAAGACAACGATGCGTGGCTTGCCTTCCAGTCCCGCGCCATAGGCTTTGATTTCACCTAAAATTGTTTGATAGTCCTCGATAAGGCTGCCTGACGTCCCATCGACAAGGTGCAACAACGCAACGCAGCGCTCCACATGTCCAAGGAATAAATCCCCCAAACCGCGGCCTTCATGTGCGCCTTCGATCAAACCGGGTATATCCGCAACGACAAACTCGCGGTTATCTACACCAACAACGCCAAGATTGGGATACAGCGTTGTAAACGGATAATCTGCAATCTTGGGCCGTGCATTTGAAGTGGCGGCCAGAAACGTGGATTTGCCTGCGTTGGGCAGCCCCAGCAATCCAATATCGGCAATCAGTTTCAAGCGTAACCAGATGGTTCTGTCTACGCCAGGCTGCCCTGGATTCGAACGACGTGGTGCTTGGTTGGTCGAGGATTTGAAATGCAGATTCCCCCAGCCTCCGTTACCGCCTCGTGCCAGAGGGATGCGTTGTCCAACAGTCGTTAGGTCAGCTATCACCGTTTCCTGATCTTCATCCAAAACTTCGGTCCCAACGGGCAGCTTAAGCACGATGTCTCCACCGTCAGCGCCGGTCCGCTGGCGTCCCATACCAGGGCGACCATCATCAGCAAAATAGTGTTGCTGATAGCGAAAATCTATAAGGGTGTTTAAACCGTCAACAGCCTCAGCGTAGACTGTTCCACCCCCACCACCATCGCCACCATCAGGACCGCCGTATTCGATGAATTTTTCACGTCGGAAGCTGATGCATCCGTTGCCGCCTGCTCCTGATCGAATATAGACCTTACACAGATCGAGGAATTTCATTACAGATCGCCTTTGTTATGGTATCGCGCGGGTGTATCAGGCTGCGCGAGAACTTCAAATGGGTTTGCGGGTTGAGCGGCTGGACAAGCACAAAAGCACCCACATTACCAAATTCTGATCCTGTCGCAAAATGCGCCAAAGCCATCGCGACCTGGGCCACCCATAGGCCAATCGCGTACTATATTGATCGCAACGCTCAAAAAACTGAACACAACATGTGCGATACCCATACTGCATGCTAACCGGACCGAAGTCAGGTACTTCCCATCTTTCGCAGATATGTCCAAGTCTGCACATTTGCATTTCGTGCGACTGAGAATGACTCTGCGTCGCCGATGTATTCGAAACCAGCATTAGTCAGGACCCGTGCCGATGCTGGATTATCCTGAAAGACATTGGCAAATATTGTACAGTTTCTGAGCGGATTTGATTCTAGCAAGGCCTTCACCGCAGCGCGGGCTACCCCGCTGTTCCAATGTGGCGGGCCCACCCAGTAGCCGATTTCAGATTGACCACGATCCAATATTTTGAGCGAAATAAGACCCATACATTCTGGAAGACCAGTTCGTAGACCATCCATGACCCAAACGATTTCTTCGCGGTCCGAGCAACAGGCTTGAGCAATAAACGCATCTATCGCCCCCGGCGGCATCGGATGCGGAATCCGAGAAGTCATGAGCGCCACTCTTTTGTCGCTTGCATAATAGCTCAGCAGTCCCTTGTCCGATACGCGAACTGGGCGTAGATCGAACAGCTCGGTTGCGATGCTCGATTGCGTTTTGGTCTGATCGAGGCTCATGAAAGCGCCTCCTCTTTATAGTGAGCGTGACACATCTTTTTCCGAAAGAACACTGCCGTCTGTTCCGGAGCCGTTCACATCCAGCCTAACCCAAGACTGCTTCAGCCAGGAAAACGAAAAAGGGGACTAGCGTTGCCGCTGGTCCCCTGGGTCATATACAGTGCCTTGGGTCTGGCGGTTATTCTGCGGCCTCAGCCATTGGAGCCACCGAAATAAATGTTCGGCCTTTGAGGCCTTTGGAGAAGGTTACCGCACCTTCCAATGTGGCAAAGATTGTGTGGTCTTTGCCCATTCCAACGCCTTCGCCTGGCCAAAACTTTGTTCCACGCTGGCGGACGATAATATTACCGGGGATCGCGCGCTGACCACCGTAGAGCTTTACGCCCAAGCGCCGGCCGGCACTGTCACGTCCGTTACGGGATGAACCACCTGCTTTTTTGTGTGCCATGGGTCAGTCTCCTTCTATTCGGCGATCTGGGCTTTGGCCTGATCGACCCAACCCTCGCGTTCGATACGGCCCTTAAACGACAACTTTTCGTTATAGGCGGCGATGTCTTCTTCTGTCCACGCAGCGATTTGCGCGAAACTGGTCACGCCTGCTGCCAATAGTTTTTTCTCAAGCGCTGGACCCACTCCGGACAACACCTTAAGGTCATCCGAAGATGCAATCGCGTCCGTGGCTGGTGCAACATCAGCGACCATTCCAGTCGACGATCCAGTACCAACCGCGGCTTTGACGCCAGTATCATTAGCACCCTCAGTCAAAATGGACGTTACACGCACAAGCGTCAATTGCTGACGGTGGCCCCGTGTCCGTTTTGAACTGTGCTTACGGCGACGCTTCACGAAAGTGATTACTTTATCGCCTTTGACCTGATCAACAACTTCGGCCTGCACTGCCGCTCCGTCGACCAAGGGTGCTCCGACGATGGTGGTGTCTCCACCAAGCATCAAAACATGATTAAATTGCACAGTTTCACCTGCATCAGCAGCCAGCTTTTCCACCCGGAGCGTATCGCCCGACTGGACCTTGTACTGTTTGCCACCGGTTTTCATCACCGCAAACATATCGGTCTTCCTTATCGTTTCGCGTTCTGTGGTCCCAGCGATCGGCGTTTTCGGGCTTTTTAGAGAGCCCACCTCGAACAGCGCATGTCAAAAACTAAAAAGGGCGGGTTAAAGCGCTCCTCGTACAGTGTGCGCGCTTATCTGCGCAACATTGTTCTCTGTCAATGCCAAAACCCGATCAAAGATCTGTCGCATCCATCTCTTGGGCGAGGGCAAAGCCAAGGTTATAAGAAATATCGTTGAACATCTGGTTGTAGCCCTCAAACAAAGCCCTGTTTAGGATTTGGCCCGTCTCAGTTTCACTAAACTCGATATAGGACCGCAGATCGTCGGAAGAAAGCGGTGCATAAGCCATTAATAAAAAACTGAACACCCATTCCACAGTTTCGGTTCTGGTATCAGGTTCGCTCTCCCAAACGAGTTGAAGAATGTCTGTTTCGGTTAGCGCGATCCCCCCCGCGTCCGCCATACCAAAATAAAATTGGATAGAAGAGTTTAGATTACCCGCCACATTGGTATCGATAAGATCATTGGCCTGAACGAACCTCTCAAGATGTCGTATCCGCAGTTCATTAGACGCTGTTAGGTCTCGAAACTGGTCGCGTGCAGCCGCGTCGATTCCGTCGTCGACCATTGCTCGGCGCGCAGAAATCTCCAACTCGACGACATGCGCGCCAACTCCGTCATCAAAGAACGCAACGATCGAGCTCAGATCCTGACCTTCAAGGATGGATGACATGCCCCTCTGGACCGTTTCTTCCATGGTTGGCGCATCGTAAATCCTATTTAATACAGTGTTCCATGAACTATCAGCCCCGCCGGACCGCATATCGGTGGCCAGGTCACGAGCGTAATCCAAACCCTCGCTGCGCATCACATCAACCATCTGCGGTATAGCAAGTAATTCGAAAACACGTTCTAACGATGCAGCCGTGCCCAATGTCGGCAAAACGCATGCGACCGCAACAACAATGGCGCGTAATGTCATAAGACACCTCTATTCAAAACCACGTAGTGTAAAAGAATAGTATTTTCCTGACGCCTGCCAACCCAACGCGTGATTATGCACCGTAAAGATCGCGTGAAGTCCTAAAAAGTAGCCCCATTGCTTAGTCGCAGTTCCATCAACTGCATAAAGTGATATTTTTCAACACGACGATCACCATTAAAGCTTTGATAAGCGGATCTGCTAATTACGAAGTCCCGTTGTAAGTTGGACTGTCTGAGTTGCAGCAAAGCTGGCCTCTCGCCAACGCGGACGTGCACAAGACCAATTGGCGCGCCACTTGGATCACAGGTCTGACATGTGGTGATGACCTAATACCAAGCGATTGGTAGCGGTCATCCACAGTTGTGACCGATGGCGCAGCTTGGACGTCACTGAAGCCCACATTCCCCCAGTACGACGTGCAAAATGATGGATGCTGGGCCTGAATTGCGTTATTTATCAATATAATAATGCGCGGTTGTAGGCGGATTTATGGTACGCCCTGTGGGTGCGGCTCCAAACAGCCTTCAGAAGGTCAATTTTGACCGACGCGTGCGGCTTGAGTTCCGTGGGTCCCAACTTGAGGTCCGATAGCAGGCCTGCTGGTCTTTTGAGAGTTGGACGAAGCGTTTGAGCTCTGTGATCTTGTACGGACTGGGTTGACCGACGATCGCGCCGGCAAAAACAAGCAGCAGTGAGCTGACGGGCCTATTTCGGCAGAGCGTCTTTAGCCGACTGGCGGGATACGCGGATGTTAACGACGCCAAACAGCTGTTCCAGGATCCAGTAATGAGGCAGGTTGTGGGTGGGCGAGCCGTCGATTGCGGAGCGGCCTGTCCAACACAGATGGGCCGCTTTGAGACCACAACCTGTGCAATGCCTGCCAATCTTTAAGCCCTGACCTCCTTGAGCGGCCAGTAGATTGATCAGTTTCATGATTGTATTGGCTTAAAGTATATCGTTCTGGACATGGATAGCCCAATAAGTCCAACCCACGGCAGCCAGAAGGATACTGCATGGAACGGTCCCTTTGGATGTACGTGCTATCACCCCAATTTTATCTTCAATCAATTTGGGATGCTTGAAGCCTGCACTTTGCGACCTGAAAACGTGCATAGCTGTGAAGGCTGGAAAGCGCTCTTGGAGCCAGTGATCGTGAGATATGCAAAGCGGCCGATTATGCCGTTCTTTCGGGCGGATGCAGCTGATGTAAATCCGGAACTTTATCAGACATTGGAAGATGCAAGATATGTCTATGCCATTCGCCTGCGAGCCAACAACGTCCTGCGCGAGCATATTGGGCACTTGCTGCGCCGAACGGTTGGCCGCCCTTCGCGGTTCAAGAGCAAACGGTTCTTCGCAGGCTTCGAATGCTGGGCCTCTTTGTAGCAGAAAGCCAGACGCGTTGCTGCCAAAGTCGAATGGCATTCAAGAGAACTGTTTCCTCGGGTTGGATTTGTTGCGACCAACATGGCCATGGACGCCGACTGGGTTGTCCGCTTCTACAATCGCCGGGGCACGGCTGAACAGGCGATCAAAGAGGGCAGGCACGTCATCAACTGGACCCGCCTGTCATGTAAACGACCCGTCGACAATGAAGTCCGGCTGTAATTGCACGCGCTCGGCTAC